>JALWZS010000039.1:0-42559 GCA_027002475.1 bacterium
GAACAAGCCTAAAAAGATAAGAGAAGGAACCGTAAGATACGAGGTCGAAAAGGTGCGCCTTTCTATTGTCCGAATCTTGCTACACGCAATAAAAGATAGGATTATCACCCGCAACGAGTTGCGTCAAATAGCAAAAGACGTTTTAGAAATAACAGATACTGTTTCAAAACATGCTCAAATCGATGAAGCATTAGCGCAGCTAGCGAAAAAGTATCCCCTGCTTATGGGAGTAAAAGTTGAAAGAGCAACAAATAAAAAATGATAGAGAAAGGAACTCTACGATACGAAATAGAAAGAATAAGACTTTATATTACACAGGCACTACTAGATCGTGTGCAAGGGAAAGAGATATCGCGTGAGGATCTGCAGATAATAGCTAGAGATGTTTTGGACATGACCAATAAGATTACAGATAAGTCTCAAATAGACTCGGTTCTAGATAGTCTTGCTAAAAAGTACCCTGTTCTTGAGCCCGCGCTTGTTAAACAGCTTTCATATGAAGAGGATCAACTAAGGGCTGCAGCTGCAAGTAAAGTGACAGAGCTATTAAAGCAAGGTAAGATAGAGGAAGCGGGCATGCTAGCCCATAAATATAACGAGCAAAGGATATGACTGCCCAGGCAGAATTACTTCAACAAATACCGGCTAAAGAATCCGGGGGGGAAGTACAGGCAACACCAGAAGCGATATTAGATTCAGAGACCCAGCAGCAGCTTGACGCTACGCTCAATGAAATATTTGGTGGAGTTTCCGGGGAAGTTCCGGAACAGCAAATATTACAGGAAGG
Organism: bacterium; assembly: GCA_027002475.1. Taxonomy (GTDB): domain Bacteria; phylum Patescibacteriota; class 4484-211; order 4484-211; genus JALWZS01. Next base: position 788 of record JALWZS010000039.1, read on the forward strand.
TAAGGCTACGGAGGTAATAGATGCACTAGCGCGGCTTGAGGCTTTTGATACAGCAGGAGAACCACAGGACGTTTCTAAGACTGAAGCAGCTACAACAAGCGGTGAATCTGCAATTGAACAAGAAGGTGAAGCAGTAGAATCGCAAGCCCCTGAAACCGAGATTCAATTTATGGCAGAAACGTTGCCTGAACTTTACGAACAGATAGACTCTGCTCTTGGGAGTACTGGAGTTCTTAAAGGAACACAGAAAGAATACACTGCTGCAGAGTTAAAGCAGTTGATTGCAGAAGTTCATGATGATCCATCAAGGATACGAGAGATAACAAGAGCTGGCGGACTAAGGTCTCAGGTTCGCAGGATTTTAAGGACTGAATTAGCGTTAGAGGGGAAGGAAATCCCTGGCGCTCTTAAAACAGAATCAGAATTAGCGCAGGAGTCTAATCAACCGGTGGAAGGTTCGGGTAAAGAACAAGAACCTTCCAATCAAGAGTTGTTAACACCGGAGCAACAAAGGATAGCTGATGCAATAAAGTCTAGGGATGAAATAAAGGTGGCATTAGGGGAAATAGATAGTGATGATGCTCGTGAATATTTACATGATATCGATGCAGGCGAACTAACTTCTGCACACGTCGAGGCTGTTAGGGATGTTTTCCGCATAGAAGTGGCCAATATCCAAGCCGCAATAGCCGAGAAAAAGAGAAGTATAGAGCTGATTAACTTAGATATTAGTGAAGCTAGTGTCCCTGCTACTGCTGAAAATACAATGGCCGGAAAAAGTCCTGAAGAACGAGCTAAGTTGCATAAAGAAAATATAGCTAGAGAGAAGCAGATAAATGCTTTGAGGCAAAAGCGAGAAAAGATTGAGACCGAAATTGCAGATCTAGAGCAGCGCATCTCGAAATTGAATCAGTTAATAAATGACGCTGGAGCGATAGAGGTGCTAAGAAACATGGATCCTCAGGAGGTTGCTAAAGTAGAAGAGCTCTTGGTTGAGGAAGAGATGCAGAAGGCTCAGGGTGAGAAAACAGGAGAGGAGCTAACGGAAGCTCAGCAAGAAGCTACAGAAGGAGTTGAGCAAACACAACGCGAAAAGCTATTCGCGGAGGCAAAAAACATTGAAAACTTTACTCTAGATGAGTTAAAGGCTGAGAGAGCTCGAGCGGAGACAATGATTAGAATCACCGAGGGATCTATTGCACTTATGAAAATGACTGTTAAAGCTTTGGAGATGGCGAGCTCGTCTGTTGATGATGAGGCAAAGGTTGGGCTCGAAAAGGGTATAGAAAGAATAAACGCAGGAATAGACTTATTAACCGAAATTGTGGAAGAAGCCAAGGACTACCTAGATGTTGTTAATGGTGAAATAAACAGGCGGGAAAATGCCTTAAAGGAGGGGGAAAAGAAGTTAGATATCCCCGCCGCGTTAAATGAAATGGTTGATCGTTACCCTGGACTGATGGATATTTTAGAGCAGAGGGTTCAAGAAGGGAGGAAGCCACAAACTTTCCTTGAATGGCTATCATTAATTTTTGAATCGTTCTTAGCTCAGTCGTCTAAGGAAGACTAATAGTTGTGATTATGGCTAAAGAAGGTTTGTCTCAGGAACAAAGAAAATATGCGCTTGCTGGGGGAACTAACGCTCCGGAGAGGATCTCGCAGGTAAGTAATGAAAGCTTTTTCATAGGGGCATATTCGTGGGATGAGTTGTATCGTAGGCTTGTTACATATGAAGCTCATCAGGGCATGCTTGAGGGCTCAAAGATGTTGTACTCCGCGGAGGATTTAAAAGAAATAATAGATCTTGTTCGACAAGGTCGTCTTCCATTAACTTATGTAACACGCACCGGTGGGCTTAGGGCGGTTGTTGGAGAGCTCTTGGCTAAAGAAAGAGCAACACGTATGGCAGAAACTATTGTCAATACGGATGCAAAAGGACGTCCAGCAAAGGATAAATCTGCAGAACCGTTTGCTTGGGTGCATGGAGATCCTCTCGATGGTTTCTCATGGGTAACAGCTGGAGAGGTCGGCAATCCTGACCAAGTAATTGATAGTTTAGTCAGTGAGCGCTTAGCGAATATCGAAAAAGAGTTGAATACACTGAAGGGGCAACTTAATAAAAAACAAGAGCAGTTAAGGGTTTTAGAGGAAAAATTAAGGTCGGAGGGAATAAAGTTCCATGAAAATAACCACTGGTTAGAGCTAAGTGCACAGATAACTATTCTTGAGTTGCAGGTTTTTGGACTAGAGAAAGAGTTAAACGCTGCGGGAGAGGGAGCGCCCACAGGTGAAAGTTATTTATACGAGGAATCCGCGTTTGAGTTTACTAGGGTTGAGACTCTTATCGATTTAGCTAAAAGGGTTGAAAACCTGGACTCGAAGAAACTTCGCTCAATTGTGCATGAGCTAACGTGGAATTTGATTTTACTAAGTGAGGCTTTAGCTCAAATACAGATGGAGTTAACTCAATTTCAGCAAAAAGGGAATGGAAAGCTTGTTGAAAGACTACAGCAAGACGTACAAAAGTTAAAGGATGTTATTGAACAGGTTAATACAGCTGTTTGGAAGGTACATAATGAAATTGCACGTAGAGATCAGCTCGCGCTTGGTGGGATTGAACAGAGTGCATCTAGTGCGAAAAAGGGCGATGGAGAACGTACTGCCTCAAGGTTTCGTAGGGTTTTACTAGAAAAGGTTGGCGAATTGTTTAGCCTCTAAATTAAAAGAGGCTGTGGGGTTTCTTGTGTTAGTTCTTTTTTAGTCTTGCAGTCTCATGTTTTGTTAGCTAGAATAATTAGGTAATGATTTTAGGTACCACAAATTCAGCACAGGCATTTATTCGTGGAATTGTTGGGATTGTCGTCTTTATTTTCCTATCGTTGCTTTTATTTCCTTTGATTATGATGATGTTGCCTACTGGGATGTGGATGTTTGCTTTAAGTTTTGTGCTTGTATTTAATGTTTGGCTTGCTGCAGTTGTAGCAAAAATGTTTTATGTTTTACCTGAATGGGAAAGGTTAGTGCTTTTGAGATTGGGGCATTTTGTGGGGGTTAAAGGTCCTGGTCTTTTTGTAATTCCGCCTTTTATTTATTCTGTTGCGAACATTGTAGATATTCGTGTTGTCACAAGACAAGTAGAAGCAACTGCGACCCTGACAAAAGATAACGTACCAACTAAGGTTACCGCTGCATTGGAGTTTGAGATAGAGGATGCACAAAAGGCTGTGCTTAAAGTGCAAAATTACTTAGCAACCATTACTTGGATTTCTACAGAGGCATTAAAAAACACAATTGGCAGCTTAGACTTAAAAGAACTACTTAGCAACAGAGACCAAATAGCACAAGCCCTTCAAGCCCAAATAGACGAGGCAGCATCAGCATATGGAATTAATGTTCGGGCTGTTCGAATTACAGATATTGATACTCCTCCGACATTAGTCGAAGAGCTAGCTGTTATCGCAAGGGCGCGTCGAGCTGCTCAGGCTAAGCAGATTCAAGCCCAGGCAGAGGTCGAGGTCGCTCAAAAGATGGCAGAAGCGAGTGGGATCCTAAAAGGACAAGAAGGCGCGTTTCGTTTAAGAGAAATTCAAAATATTTCTGAGATTGCTAAAGAAGAATCCTCAATGATTATAATTTACCCATATGAATCTTCTGCTGGAGCAGATATTGCTCATTCAGCAGTACCCATTGCTGCTTCTAAGGCACAGGATCGGAAACGTTTTAACATTAAGAAGTAAGCTAAGCGGCTTGTATAATAACTTTGTGAAAGAAGAGATTGCTAAAGAGTATTTAACTGAATACGCAAATTCCACGAAAGATATCTTCCTTGCCTTTTTAAAGGAGCAAAACCAAAAGTACTCTCAGATTGATCCACTAGTGGATCTAATTTTTAACCGATTCGCTAAATTAGCGGCTAAGGGAAAGCGGTTCAGGGGAGCACTCACCCAGTTGGGTTATGAGTTGGGGGGAGGCGAGGATATTGATGCGATAAGGGATGTAAGTATCTTTATAGAGCTACTTCATGCAGGGCTTCTTGTTCACGATGATGTCATGGACAGGGATGAATTCCGTAGAGGTCTTCCCACAATGCATAAACAATTCAAGCTTGACGCTATAAATGCAGGGCTAGATGAAAGTAATGCTAGTCACTATGGGGAGTCAATGGCAATAGATGTTGGAGATCTCGCGTTTTATTTGTCGTGGGACTCCTTGATGCAAAGTAACTTTAGTGATTCAGTGAAGATAGCGGTGGCAAGGCACTATAGTGAGTATGTAATTAGAACAGCTTTCGGGCAAGCGCTTGATGTAACTGCGAATTTGCGAAACGATGTAGCTGCCGATCTTGCAAATAAAATTTTACAGTTAAAAACTGCAGAATACACAGGTGTTATGCCTCTTGTTATTGGTGCGGTTTTGGCGGGAAAGTATGATGACGAGTTTTTGCAGTTGTTACGTCAGTATGGTTTGGCGCTAGGTTGGGTGTTTCAAGTTCAAGATGATATTTTGGGATTGTTTGGAGACGAGCAAGCTTTAGGAAAGCCCGTTGGTTCTGATTTAGAAGAAGGCAAGATGACGCTTTTAATGTTGAAGTTCTTTGAAGTGGCAAGAGATGAAGATAAAAAGATTGTACAGTCAATTCTTGGAAAAAGTCCTGTGACTAGAAGCGAGGTAAATAAGGTTCGAGAACTAATTAAAAAATCTGGTGTATATGATTTGGTGGTCAAAATGGGTAAGGAACAAACCACTAAAGCATTGCAGTTAATACCACAAATTACAAGGAATAAGAGGTTGCAAGACATACTTGAGGGGATGTTACAGTTTGTTTTTAATCGAATTAACTAGGGACTTGGTATTAAAGCATTTACATTTTTCTGAAATTTATATATTCTTATTATTGTGAGAGTCCGCAAACATATATCATTAGTTCTTTTCTTGTTCGCGACAATTCTTCTTTTAGGGAGTCTGGTTTCAACTGAGCCTAGTTTAGGAAAAACAAATAACAAAGGAGTACTTCCAATGCCGTCCGTCGGAGGAATTAAATTTGCGCCAAACTCTTCGGACTTAAAAGATGCAATTGATGAGTACAGGAGAACGCACCAGGTAAAGTATCCTGAAGAAGAGAAGGTTTCGGTCTCATTGCGCAGCTATATTCGAGAGGATTTAGATAAAAAGAGCGTTTTGTCTGGCGTTGGGCGCTTTTTTAAACGAATTGGACAAGGTGTCATTGATACTGTTAGGGCTGTTATAGATAGTAGAGCCGTACCAAGCGAGTCCGTTTTTGTTGATATTAGTTACAAGGAAGGATCCGATACTACTCCAATAGCCAAGTATTTAACTAAAGTAATAAACCATAATACGAAAGTCAATGTAATTTATGCATATGTCAGGACATATGACTTAGCGGCATTGTCCCAATTGGGCAACGTAACCACAATAAGAGAACACGTAAATCCTGTTATATGGAGTGGTTCCGTTACGACAGAAGGAGATACAATTCTTAGAACGTATGACGCAAGACAGGATGTAACGTCTGGTGGCTATGCTCAAGATGGTACCGGCATGAAAATTGGTGTAATTTCAGATGGCGTAGATAGCCTTACCGATTCTGTGAATAGTGGGGATCTTCCAAGCAACGTCACGGTGCTTGATAACTCTTACGGAGGAGACGAAGGGACTGCGATGTTGGAGATAGTATACGACATGGTGCCTGGGGCACAGCTTTATTTTGCAGCGGGAGCACCGACGGAGCAAGATTTTATGAATGCTGTTGATAGCCTTGTGAGTGCAGGATGTAATGTGATTGTTGATGATATTGGGTACATAACACAGCCGTTTTTTGAGGAGACAACAGACTCTATCGCGGCTCATGTTAGAAGTGTGATAGCAAGTAATGACATTATATACGTGTCGGCAGCAGGAAACTCTGGGCGTGCGCATTACCAAGGAATGTACTACGATGATGCTAGCGCACCGGGTCAGCATGATTTTAGTGAAGGGGACACTACAGATGGTGGGTCAAATGAGCTTTACTTTCAGGCGGGGGCGGGGCCCGTGTCTGTTGTTCTTGAGTGGGATGATATTTGGGGTGCATCTGGTAATGACTACAACTTATACATAGTTGACTTGAGCACAAATAACACCGTTGCTGCGTCGGAGTATGTCCAAAGCGGAGCGGAAACACCCCTTGAGGTAATTCAAACATATCTAACAGATGGCCAAGATTACGCAGTCGTGGTAACAAAAGGTTCGACAGCTGCAAGTAAAACTTTAGAGGTCTTTATATATGGTGCAAATCAAACCTACACAAATAATATCGTTCCCGATGATGCGATTTTTGGGCACGCAGCTGTTGACACTGCGGTTGCGGTTGCGGCAATTGATCAAGCAGAAACCGGGAACGACAATGTGGAATGGTTTTCTAGCCGTGGACCGTCCACATTTATAAATCCGTCGCATGTAGTAGACAAACCTGATATTAGTGGCATAGATGGTGTCTTAATTACTGGTGCCGGTGGGTTTGGTATTTTTGATGGATCTAACTACCGCTTTTACGGTACTAGCGCAGCTGCACCACATGTTGCAGCGCTAATGGCACAGGTTTGGGCTCAGTTTCCTGGTAAAACTGGTGATGAGGTTAGGGATATTGTGTTGGCACAAACCATTGACGTTGAAACATCAGGGTACGACTACTTGTCAGGGAATGGTCGTGCTGATGCAATGAATTCGCTGAATTCTATCGCGGGTACGCCAGTTGCCGATCCACCAGGTGGTACATATTCATCATCGCAAACTGTAACTCTTTCGTCTAGGAACGAAACGGAGATTAGGTACACTCTTGACGGTAGTGATCCAACCAGCGGATCGACCCTTTATACCGGACCCATTACGATTGACGCAGATGCGACTCTAAAGGCATTGGCTTTTGGTACGTATAACTCCGATATTATGACGGAAACCTATGTCATTAACTCAACTACTCCCACTCCCACGCCGACAGGTACATTAACACCAAGCCCAACACCTACAAACACCCCAACCCCAACCGGAACATTAACACCAAGTCCAACGCCCACAAATACGCCGACACCGACCGTAACCCCTACACCAACATCCACTCCTACACCAACGCCCAATGGCACTCCTACTCCTACGCCAAGTCCGACTCCAACTACAATCCCAACACCAACTCCTACGCCAACGCCCGTGGAGTTAGTTGATCCAGAAAGGGAACCAATCGACACTCCCGAACCAGTAGATTCGACTCAGCCTAACATGGAGGTGCAGTTCGATTTAGAGGTGCTGGGAAGTGATGATAATCCAAGTATAAGAGTGGTAGTAATTGACACAGGTGGGAATATTGTAGTTGATTTGCCATTTGTTGGTACTGGAGGAATAACACCTAATAAAGTTCTAGACGGTCTCGCAGCTGATAGTTATGATGTTTGGGTTAAACCATCGGGATATCTTTCAAGAATGGCTACTAGTGCCCTTGATCTTGGTGAAAATATTGTAAACATTCCAGATAGTTTCCTCGCTGGTGATGTCTTTAGTGGTGATGGTAGTTTCGACATAATAAATAGTTTGGATTACTCCGCGTTTGTGTCAGGCTATGGAACCCCTTCGCAGATATCAGACTTTGATGGAAGTGGAACGGTTAACTCTTTGGACTACAGTATTTTTGTTAGAAATTACGGCTTAGTAGGAGCAACTTATGAATAAGTATTTAAGAAAAACTATACTAGCGTTGACAGTGATTGTGTTGTTGGTGCTGCCCTTAAGGTTTGGAGATATAGTGTCTGCACAGTCTGTTACATCTGCAAGGTTGTCGCTTATTCCAGCCCAAGAAGATGCGTTGCTTCCAGGCTCAATACTTACAGTAAGTGTTTTGTTTGAGTCTGGTGGGCATGATGTGGATGCGGTAGATGTCGTAATTGCATACGACGCAAATAAAATCGATGTGCAAAACATACATGGAAGTGATTTATTTGCAAGCTACCCGCTTACTTCTGCAGAAAATGGGACGATTAGGATTTCAGGTCTTGCTGCAATAAACGAACCTGTTAACGGCAATGGCACTTTTGCCACGTTTGATATACACGTGAAGGATGGCGCCACAGGCTCTACCAGTTTGGCGGTAATTGATAGTGGTGATACTGGGTCGCATGTAGCAGAGCATGGCACTGCAGCGGATGTTCTAGGAGAGACGGTTGGGGCTACGTATAATATTGGTGCGGCAAGTCCTAGTGCAACGCCGACTCCTACTCCGATTGTAGACGCATTGCCGAGCACAGGGGTTGTATGGCCAACATACATGATTGTGTTTTTGGTATTAATCACCACCACTTTTGGATTTGTGGTCCTGCGTTAATGCAGTCTTAGGTAGGGGGCTATTCCGTCTAATAACATAATCTATCCCTAGCACCAACATACCTATTACTAGCACCCCACATGAAATATAGCTTAGGTTTATGAGGTACTGGTGAAGGAGTGAACCGATGATGCTTTGTAAGGCTTTTTGCACCTGCTCTGGTATCACGTTACTACTTGAGTGCAGTGTTATGTTTTGAACGAAGTCCCTGTATTGTAAAAGCCCAGAGATGGCAAAGATTAAGTTGATCCCAGATGGGATAGATAAGATTGCGCTAAGGATCTTTGCAAAATGCTGCTTTTTGCTAAGAATGTATACTAGCAAAGCCAATGGTAGTGCAGATACAATAAAGATGATTGGGGCGTTTCTATAAATAGAATATAAGCGCTGCGCTTTGGTTGTTGTCTCGGGCTGTATTGGTAGGAGCTTTGGGTCTATCATTCCTTTGTCTAGGAAGTCTTTAAGACCATCTACCCCCTCGGTGTTTTTAAGCGGTTCTATTACTTGTTCGCTTGATAGCATTGTTGTTGGTCGGCACTGTGGGGGGATCGAAAAGTCTGTTGTTGATTGCTGTTGTAGACATGCAGGCAATGACGTGGTTGCTTCTTGTATGACCAGGTTTATAAAGGACAACAAGTCGTTTGGGTATTCTACTACTTGTATTGTGGGGACTGGCGATGTTGCGTCTCCCTGTAACCATAAGAAAATTTGATCTACAATAGCCGACACATCGCTTTCAACTCTACTTGGTGGCAATAGTCTGTCAATTGATTCCGCGATGTTTTTTCTGTTTGGTGAGGAGTCGCTTGTGACAAGTGCGTCGGCAAGAAGTTTAGGTGCAGCGTCGTATATACCGCTGCTACTAAGCGCTTCCTTTAGGGTGCTTGGCGTTGTTGTAGTGGTGAGCGCACTAAAGATAGTGCCGACCCAGACAAGGAGCACAAAGCTTAGCGCCGTAGAAAGTAGCAAAGTGTTCTTCAAAAGTTTCGTCACGCAAACAATTATACATGCGGCACGCATCGCCGGGAGTGCTTGCAGGTTTATACAATTTATTGTATAAATAAGCCAGGTGACAAAAAAAGTGCTGTCTCCAACGGTTGCTCAACGCATCGTGGGTGCTTTAAAAGAGTGTCCAGCAAGTGGGTGCTACGTTAACGAGCTAGTAAGAAAACTGAATGTTTACCCTAACTCGATAACGCAGGCACTCACTTCGCTTAAGAAGGCTAATGTAGTCGTTGGTGTAAAAAGAAAAAATAAGATATTTTATTACCTGTCTCCCAACTATAACGCCAGAAACTCGTTAGGGGCAAAGCCTAGCGAGTTTGGGTGGATTAAGCTATTAACGAGACGTACATCGTTTAGTCTGAATGCTGCTCTTTTGAAGGCGAATAGCGATCACTTAAATAGGGTCTTTGGTGTTGTATTAAAGCGCTTTTGGTACAACTCTATAACTGGTGGGGTTTATTTTGACTCCGATGAGTTAAATGGCTTGGGAGAGGCTATTGCAAGCAGCATTAAAAAGGACCCATCTTTTGTAGGAGAGAATGCGTTGCTTTGTAGAAGGCGTGGCGAGGCTCTCGTTAAATTTGCTCGCACGATAGATCGTAGACTAAAGAGCGATCCTTCGAGTAAAAATGTTTTGGGCTTGTTGGTGCATTTTTACGAATATTATTTAAACGCACTGGTGTTTATGTTGGTCCCTCATTCTATAGAGAGATATTTAGTCCGTGAAATAGAATCAAGGGTTACCGATGAAGATGCTAGGCGAATTTTTTTAGAGCCTTCGGACGCATATGATGAACAAACAGAAAGTGCGTTAAGGATTGCGTTGCATATTGTTAGGCATGGTAAAGATGCTACATATGAACACATGTTAGAAAAGCACGCACGTTCGTATGCGTTTCTGCCCATGTGGGCACTCGAGAACAAGCCGTACGACAAGTCTTATTTTAAGGAACAAATAGACTCGCTTTTAAGTAACGCGAAGTCTCTTGCTCCTCGGTTAGAAGACATGTTGTCTATGGCTAAAAGGAGAAAAGCGTTGATTGCAAAGGAAATGAAACGGCTAAAGCTGGATAGGGTGACGCGTGATTATATTTTCATGATGCAAGAATATATTTCATTAAGAACATACAGACGAATTGCACTAACTAAATCGCACTACTTAATACAGCCATTGTTAGATCAAATTGCGCAGCAGTTATCCTTGTCCATGTCTCAGGTATATTTGCTTTCTTTCGAGGAGATGATTGCTGGACTTAAGGGCAGTATACAACCAGACGAGCTTGCTTTAAGGTCTAATAAACGAAAAAACGGGTGGGCTCTACTATTGTTAGACGGTACGCCACTCGAGTTTAATGGTCCAGAAGAGATTATTGCTGCAATAGAAAGATATAGGATTATGGGTAATTCGGTTCGTGAAACCGATAATAGTATTTCAGGGCGAAGCGTTTCAAAAGGTGTAGTTAAAGGTGTTGCGCGAATTGTTCTAGATGCAAGAGATCTTGACAGGGTTCAGGATGGGGATATTCTGGTTACTAAAATGACAACTCCCGAGTTTGTTCCTGCCATGAATAGGGCGGCAGGTATTATAACTGACGAAGGTGGAGTAACATGTCATGCCGCAATAGTTAGCCGCGAGCTTGGCGTTCCCTGCATTGTTGGGACAAAGGATGCAACGGCGAAGTTAAAAGATGGGGACTTGGTACAGCTAGATGCTAACTCCGGTATTGTGAGGGTACTTTCTCGTACTACTGTTGGTACGACAGATAAGGTAGTTGGGAAGAAGGCATATGCTGGTAAGGTGTTTGGAAGGGCGCATGTCGCTTTTGATGCAACAGATTTTAAACGCATTAAAGATGGAGATGTTCTGATTGCGAAATCCATAACACCTGAATTTCTAACCATCTTGCATAGGGTTAGTGGGATAGTCGTAGAGGAAGACTCGTTAACGTCTCATACCGCTTTGTATTCCAAAGCGCTTAAAATTCCAGCGATCATAGCCGCAAAAGATGCAACTCAGATCTTTAAAGATGATGACAACATATATCTAAATGCCACGCAAGGGTACGCGAGAAAAGATAAGAGGCATACTACGACGTAGCACGCCTCTTTTGTTACATGTAAACGAATAACTCCTCTCGGAGTTGTCTCAATGCCCTGTGGTACAGAGACTTAACCGAGCTTTCACTCTTACCAAGGATTGTCCCAATCTCTCGATTGGTAAAACCTTGAAGCTTTAGAATGACAACTTCCTGTTGGGTCGGTCTTAGTCGTTGTATGGCCGAGATTAACGCGTCCGTGAGTTCGGCATCTTCAGCTTGATGGACTGGAGAGTTGCCTCCGGACTCATGGGTTTTTTCTAGGAGTTGGCTGATTGGGTGTCGAGACAGACTCCTCAAGTGATTTGCAGTCTCATTATGGGCTATCCGAAATAGCCACGCTCTGAATGGTACGTTCGCTTTAGGTTTATATGTCTGAATGCTTTTTAGCGCCTTGAAAAACACTTGGGCAGTAACATCCTCTGCGTCTTCTCTAGAACTGGTTCGTCGAAAGACATAATTGTAAATCCTATCGACGTACCGGTTATAAAGCTCGCCGAATGCTTCTGCGTTACCTTCTTGTGCCAAGGCAACAAGTTGTGCATCCGACATGGCGGGATAATTTAAGACTGGCATGATGCCTCCTATTTTTTGAATGTGCTTAGTTTAGGGTAAAGTTTATTTAATAGTGCTCTGTCCTAAATATCGTATCTTTTGATACCAGTAGTAACTTGCAATAGTAAGACCCTCAAAAGTTCCGACGTCAATCCAAAAAGAATCAATTACGCGTGCTTTCAGGTGGTTTTGCTTTAGATACATTTTGTTAACGTCTGTTAAGTAGTATTCTCCGTCTGGGGCAGGCTGTAACCTATCAATGTATCCAAATAGAGATTTGTCGTATATATGCAGTATCGGTACGGCAAGATTACTTTTAGGGAACTTAGGCTTTTCTTCAAGGCTTAATACGTTTCCATCTTCGTCAATTTCTGCGATCCCAAACTGTGTGGGGTCTGCAACTTTTTTAGCAAAAATTTTTGCTCCCGATTTAAACTCAGCGAGGTCTTTCGATATATCTATGTCAAAAATATTATCTGCAGCAACAACAACTGTATTAAAATCTTGAGCAAAATCTTTTGCAAATGCAACAGCTTGGGCTGGTCCCTTTTTTGCGTCGGTGTCTGCAAAATAGCGTAGATTAACGTTAATCGCTGAACCATTTCCTATTACGACCTTAAAGTCATCAATATAGCGTTGTTCTGCAACAATGGCGATGTCTTTAATTCCAGCATTGCGTAGCAGTTCTATTGAGTACTGGATTGCAGGTTTGTTGTATACCGGCAATAAGTTTTTGTTTAGTACTTTTGTGATGGGGCTGAGCCTTGAGCCTGTGCCGCCAGCAATAATAATTCCTCTAAATTGTTTTGAGATGATATTTTCCATGAGCGAGTCGAAATATTACCACGCTTTCCTATCTGGTACAAAGCACTATAGTGTGATTACTTCTTGGGCTGAGTATATATTTTCTCGTGCTTGTCATCTTTTGCTATTGGCAAGCTAAAGCTAAATACAGACCCAACTCCTTCTTCTGAATCTACCCAAATTTCACCGTTATGCAAAGTTACAATCGCTTTAGTTATATATAGACCAAGACCTGTTCCTTTAGACCCTTGCTCTAATACTCCTGAGATTCTAAAGAACTTTTCAAACATTCGAGGGAGCGACTCTTTGGGTATTCCTTGTCCTGTATCTTGTATATGAGTAATGACCATCTCTTGCTTGGGGTCATATTCTACTGATACTGTGATGCTGCCTTTTGGAGTGTACTTAATTGCGTTAGAGATTAAGTTGTTTAACACTTCAGTAATACGTAGAGGATCTGCATAAACCAATGGAATTTCTTCTTGTGGTGGGGTCCAATTAAGCTTTAGCCCTCTATCTTTTGCTTCTGGTTGGAATACCTCGACCTGATTCGTTACTGTTTTTATCCAATCCACAGGTTCTAATGAGAGTTTGTATGTACCTTTTTCTATTCTTGAAACAGAAAGCAAATTTTCCATTAGGTCTGTTAGCTGTTGAGTTGCAATACCGATTCTATTTAAAAATGTCTTTTCTTGTTCGGTTAGTTTATTTGTGCTTTCTTGGTTAAGAATATCCATGTATCCACGTATGGTTGTTAGAGGAGTGCGTAATTCGTGTGCTGCCATTGAAACAAAGTCGATCTTCATCTTCTCAAGTTCTCGTTCTCTGCTTGTGTCGTGTAGTGTGATAATGCAGCCAAGGTTTGCTTTTACGCTTTCGGCAATTTTGCTTGAAGTGATATTTACGTGAATGTCTTTGTCGTTTGTGCGAAGCCTTAAGTCTTCGGCCTGATACGTAATTCCTTCAAAGTCGTCATATCGCAGTGGGCAGTATTGGTGCGGGGAGATAAGGTTATTGTCTTTATCAAAGAGGGTTAAAACTCGCTCGATTACGTGCCCTAGAACCTCATCTGCCAAAAAGCCGGTTAGCTTTTCAGCGGCGTTATTGAATATGACTATAGTGCGGTCATAATCTACGGCAATTATTGGGTCTGTGACGCCTTGCAATACGACCGACACCTTATTCCGCTCAGCAACCAACTGTGCCTTTTCTTCAAGTAGTTCTTTATTGATTTTTTGTAGTTTTTTGTCTTGTTCTCGTAACTGCTTGCGGTCCACGTCGAGCTCCTTTTTCTGTTGCTCTAACAGGGTAATCTTTTCTGACAGTTGGTCGATAAGTTCATTAAAGGCTTGAGATAATTCTCCTACTTCGTCCTTACTCTTGACTTGAACACGAATATCATAGTTACCTTCAAGCATCTTTTTTACCTCTTTAGTCAGACCTCGAATGTCTTTAGTGAAAACGTAACTAATATAGGCAGCAAGGACAATGAGTAGTGTCATTGCAGATCCTATGGCCATATGTGTTGCTTTTTTGAGTGAATAAAATTGTGCAAATGCGACCGATTTCGGTTCTTTAAAGATAACTAGCCAGTCTAAGTTAGGGATTTGGGTAGAACTAGCAATAAACCCATCATCTTTCCCGCCATATTCATATCCGACTAGCGGGGTAGTTGCGACATTTTGGTTTAAGACAATGCTTTGCTGCGGGTCTTTTTTAGATGTTGCTATGAGCTTGTGGCTTCGATCTAATATGAAAAATGTACCGCTATAACTAAGACCTACTTGTGATAACCATCTGGAAATCTCGTCTATGGTGATTTCGGATTTGATAACAATAATTACGTCGGAGTCTTCTAATACGGGGTAGTATAGGGTAAAAACCTTTTGGGAGTTAGAGTTTAGTCGCAAGTTGGCAGTGGTGATAACGTTATCGTTAATAGCTGTTTGAAGCTCTTTGGAGTTATCAAAAGAGAAAAATGAAACATCGGTCCCTGTTGCGGGATACTTTTCTGCTCTTGCTAACACGTCTTGCTGACTAACCCCGAGTATGGCAGTCCTTGTGATAAATGGCGCCTGATCTAATATAGAGTTGACCTCATTCACAAAGCTGACGTAATCAGCAGTGTTAATTGCCTCGTTTTTACTTAAGTTGTATGTAGTTGTGAGTTGTGCTATCGACTTAAGAGGACCTAAGGTGTTGTTTTCTAGGGATTTACTTACGCTGGATATATGTTCTGAGTGGCTGGCTTCAATTTGTTCCACAGAATATTGCTGAACGATTGAGGTTATCAAGAATGTTGTGCTGTATGTTAACAGTAGAATTAGTATGAAGGCTAAAAATATCTTGGTGCGGACACTGATTTTAAACATATGGCAGTACTTCAATAATAGCGAGCTTTTGCCTTATAGGCAATGGTTAATTAGAGGCTTGAGGCGTTTGAGGTGGTTTTCTGCCTACCCTTTTTTTAATTACCAATACTACCAACAAAGCTGGTACCCAAAAGACACCATAAACTGCAAGCCAAATTAGCGCTTGACCTATTTTGTAAAGGTTTTTGACTAAAGACCTAACGGCTAGGGTGAATATAACTTTGGGTCTAAAGGTTTCACTTGGGGTGTAAGGTAGTGCTATTTCATCTTCAGCAATGTAGATAGTAACTTTTGAATACTTAGATATTTGCTCTAAGTATTGCTGTTGACCCTTAAGTGAATCTATTTGGCGTTGTAGGTTGGTTAGTTCTCTTTGAACATTAAGTAACTCATTTACGGTTTTGGCTTTATCTCGAATCTCTTCGTAGCGAGCCTTCGTTTTTCCAAGAAGGTTTAAATGCTCGGCGATGTCGGTGTATTGGTCTGTTACATCGCGACCAGAGATCTCTTCGCTCGTTACTCTTATTGCAAGCTCCTTAAATCTTTTTGTGGCGGTTTCAAGCTTGTCGGTTGGGATTCTCACCACAATGGTTGCAGTAGGGGAATCAGGGTCTAGAGCTTTTGAGGTGTTAACCATGTAGCCGCTCATGCTATTGGTGGTAGAAATAATCTGTTCTACTGTTTTATTGACATCTTTAACAAGTAAAGATAGGTATGAGTTGTAGCTGACCATTCGGTTGCTTGAGGGGTGTGGGGGATAGTCTTGAGCTATTGGATCTATGCTGTCGCCTCCATATCCGGTCTCGCTTCTAACCATATCTGCTGGGTATTCGCCTTTGTTACTAATTGCGCCGTATTCTTTGTAGCTATCGTAAGAAGAAATCGTTGGTAGTGAGTACTTTACTCGAGGCCACAATAAAAACGCAATTAAAAGAATGAGGAAAGACGCAAGCTTATGTTCCTTAATCCAATTTATAGATTTATTTAGCATACTTTAACTATATAACTACTTAGTAAGTATGCGCAAGTGTACATCCGCCTATTTGTCATTATTGTTAGCGGGTGTTGCGTCGACTAGCTTGGCGTAAATAAGTCGTCTTTTTAGGCTCATATCCCCGTTACATGTAAGCAAGGTTAAACGTGGGATATCCTTGGTTTGAAAGACGCTGGAGTTTTCTGGAGAAACGATTTCATCGTCGAAGTATTCATAAGTAAGCTGGCTGCCATCTTCTAGCGTCAAGATGATAAGGTCACCCTTTTTCATGTTTTTGGTGTAATAGAACGCATCAGTTCTGTTGTGGGCGTATATTAAAGTGTTCCCTTTTAAGTTTGATGGTAGGTCAGATAAGTTTGCCCAGAATGCAACCCCGTCATCGATTGTCCACTCTTTACTGTCATTGTCGTAGCTGCCTTCTAAAACATTTAGATCTATTCCTACGCTGGGGATGCTAATTTGGACGGCTTTCCCATAAATCGTTTCTTCATCGTCGACTAGTGGTTGCGTAAAATCTTTCGTGTAGTTGGGTGAGCTGCGTTTTTGGAATGCATGTATACGTCCTTTTGCTTGGGCAGATAGGTATGATATGTCTGCCTTTATTTCGTTTGCGTTTGGCATGTACAGAGGGGAGTTGTGTTCAAGGTGATTTGCTGCTACTGCTATGAATACTAAGACGGATAGGAAGGCTAAGAGGCTTAGTATTGTTTTAGTTCGTTGTAGAATTTTATTCAGGGACTGCATTTTCGATTCCTTTCCGAGACCATGTTTGCCACTTAACTTCACGATTTTGTAGTAAAAGTTTTATCGATGCAAACATCGCGTAAATTTCAGCTAATGTTATGGCTGTGTAAAGAAACACATAGGCCGGGGCGGTAATAATTGCAAGCCGATTGTTTTTCTTAGAACCAAATAAGAACGTTATAAACAGGACCGAAGTCGTAAATAGTACCCAACTTAAGAGGGCAGCGTAGTTATGAGTTAGCCACATGTAGATACCGGAAAATATCATCATTATTGGCTCAGACAGTAATTGGATCTCGTAAAATAGAGATAACGGAAGCAGTAGGTGAGTTAAAAAGAAGCGGTGTCCGTGCTCGGTACTGAAAAACAAATGCCTGTACCTTATGAATGTGTCAAAGCGTCCCTTTTTCCAGCGTAGCCTTTGTTTAAAAAGACCGGACAGTGTAGAAGCACCTTCTGTATAGGCGATTGCGTCTTCTGCAAAAATGATTTTGCAGCCATGTATTTGTAGGCGAGTAGAAAGTTCTATGTCTTCAGTTTTGTTGGCTTCGTCGTATAAACCATATTTATCAAAAACCTTCTTCCTAAATGCGCCAAATGCACCTCCGATTATGTATTCGCTATCAAGACTGCATGGGTTCTTTTGAAATAAAACCCCATGGTGTACTCAAGCTGTTGTAAAAAACCAATAAGTGTACGATTGTTGGCGACTTTTACATTCCCAACACCCGCATCTACTTCTGGGTTGATAAAGTATCGAACAATCTTGTAGATAGCGTCCTTTTCAAAGACGGTGTCGGCGTCAACCGTGATGATAATTTTGCCGCGGCTTCGTTTTATTCCGTAGTTGAGAGCACTTCCTTTGCCGCCGTTTTCTTTTTCATAAAAAGTGATGCGTTTGTGAGTTTTGTCGGTTGTAAGGGTAGGTAGAATTTTATCCTTGAATTCATAAACCTTCTGTGCAGTATTATCTGTAGAGCCGTCGCTAACAACTATGATCTCCATGTTGTTGTATGTGTTTAAATACAAGGACTTGAGAGTGTTTTGGATGCCAACCTCTTCATTCCACGCGGGAACAACAACAGATACAGGTAGTTGTTGTTCTATTTGTTCTTGGGTTAGTGCCTTGCTTGGCTTTAACAACCTTGCTCGCTTTACATAATAAAATGGGGCGCTGATCAAGTATATAACGTACTTGACCAAAGAAATCCCTGCAAGGCTAACCAGTATGTAGAGTAAAATTGTGTAAATACTCATAACTTCTTTTATTTGTTGTAGTATTTAGCGGCTAGGCGCATTGCAATGTTTAGCATTACAATAAAAAGCACAAATCCTGTAAGTAAATACAAGAAGTTTATGCCTGTTGCCTTGCTTATAGCTGCTGGTAATACAATACCAGCGGTTGATGCACCTAGGACTTGTCCTGTTGAATCGCTCATAGTTTATAGACCGAAAATGGTTACTTCGACACCTCCTTCCGTTAGTTTGTAGACAGATTCAAATAAAACAAATTGGTCGTCATACCCGTTGTTTTGATTGGGCAAGAACGACCAGTCTGTAGCTTCTGCCTTTTGGCTTTTGTCTTCAGCAAAGTAATTTACTAAGACAGTGTCGTACTTTTCTTTGAATTTTAAGATTTGGCTAGTTATCGATTGCATAATCGAGTCTCTTTCTTTGACCTTGAGGGTGATTTTGTCTTTAGCTACGTTAACGTATTTGCTTTTGAAAACGCCGGTGTTAACAAATAGATAGTTTGTTTCTAAGTAATCCATGGCCTCTTCTACGAATTTAACGGCAAGAAAAGTTTGAGCATCTGTGATTGCGGATACGTTTCTTTGTTTGGCCCGAGGAAGCCAAGGAAATCCCTGTATTCCAAAGAAGTCGATTTGGTTTGCATCCAGTTTCTGCAGGTACGGCATGAAACTAACAAACCTTCCATTGTTCCAGTTCGTATCGTTTGGCTTGTAAGACATCGAGTTTAATAAAATGCCAGCTTTCGCACTTGGGTATACACTCTTCATTGCAGAGACATACAGGTTTACGGCTAGGGCATAGTCTTCTGGGGTAGAGTCTTGTGTGTTCCAGTGTGGAACATTAGGCTCCGGGAATGGAATCCATAACCCCAAGGCCTCTTCTTCAACCCCTCGTAATTTAAGAATCTCAAAGTACCGAGAGATTCCTTTTGTGTACAAGCCGTTGGCTAGCTCTTTAAAGCTTAGAAGTCCCCATGACGAGTCTGGTTCAACAATTACTATCGGCGTTAAATCATGTTTTTCTAACTCGTGGATTTTCGCTGCCATTTTTGTTGCCATGGGAATAGCGTCGTACTCATCTACTGGCATCGTGGTGAATATCATGGCTTTATCAATGAACTCTTGCCTGTACGCTTGTTCATACTTTCCGCTTGAGTAGATCTCGTAGGTGTTTGACTTGAGTCTTTCTTGGGTCTGAGGGGTTAACGCTTCGGATCGTTCAGAGATTAGTCGCTTGATATTTAGAGGTGTTGGTGTTGGGGTAGGTGTGTCTTTGGCAGAAGGTATTGCAGTCGTTTGGGTCTTAGTAGGGTGTACGCTGACACTACGGTATATCCCGAGCGCTGAGGCTATAATTACTGATATTGCTATGGTGAGCGAGCTTAATAAGCGCATTTTGTCGTTTGGCTGGCGAATTATAACAATCACCATGCTATAAGTCAAACCCATTGGTCTTGTGTGATTGTTAATTAATGCAAATAAATGAGTGTATTGTGATACCAAGTTATGGTAGAGTTTGTAGGTGAGGTTTTTAGCATCTTTAGCAGGGCTTGTTTTTTTATTAGCTGTAGGCATAGTTTTTGCCTATTACTTTGCGTATTTCATTCCCTACACTGCCCAGTCCGCGAAATATGAAAACGATTTATTGACGTACAGAGAAAGGTTGGCAAAATGTGAGACTGCCCATGGTGTAAAGATAGATACCGAGTTAGATAGTGGGGAGGTAGCTGGATGTTCTGATATTGAGCGCCCAGTTAAACCAAAACTGCCCTACGCTAATGTCATTCGAATGATTGGTGAGTACATGCATGTGGATTTACTAAAAGATGTTGGAGAAGATAGTTAGTTATTTTTCTCTTACATTAGTACAATTGCAACAATGGATGTTTTGTTGACACGCAAACGACAAACGATGTTGCTTGCTGTACTTGTTCTTAGCTTGTTTGCAGTTATATTTACCCGGTGGGGTGGTGATGGATCTGTTGCTATAGGTGAGGCGCACCGCTTGTTTTTAGGGCAAAAGATGTATGTAGATTTCCACTCAATTCATATGCCATTAACGAGTTCACTTCTGGCATTACTTTTTAAGTTATTTGGACCTAACACGTGGGTGGTTGAGGCTTTGGCATCTTTAATATATGTTGCAATCATAGTTTTAGCCTTTTGGTTAGCAAGACAGTTACTAAAAAGTTCGCGGTTAGCGTTTCTTTCGATAATTGTTTTGTTTGTTGTTTCCTCTATGCCTAGCGTGAACCACAATTGGCTTGCAGTACTTTTGGCTCTAGTGGTTGTGGTTTTGTTAAACCTTGCGCGGCGTAGTGTTCACCAACGAGACTACTTGGTGGCATCAGGACTTTTCTTGGGTTTTTTGGCGCTAACGACCTTATGGCAATTTAGTGCGGTGGCACTAGGTTTGTTTCTATATTTTGTTGCGTATAAAAGAAATCTCAAGCAATTGCTAACTATCTTTTTAGTAAGCGCTGTTATCGTTTCCCTTTTTCTATTAAAACTCAAACTCACTGGAAGCTTTAGTGCGTTTTTTGATAACGCGATAATGTTTCCATTGAGTGGATACCAAGAAGCGAATGCTCAGTTCCCCGCTAGTGTGTTGTTTTACTCGGTGGGTATTTTTTATGCATGGTACTTATTTAAAATTAGAGAAAATATTCGTAGCCTACCTAAGGATGAGTTTTTAATAGCTGCAGTGGGACTTGGCTATTGGCTGTTTTCGTTTTTGAATCCAAGTCAAGGGCATCTGGCGCTAGGTTTTGTCTTTACGGCTCCAGTCTTTATTAAGTCTGCATCTCGTTACTTCCCACGGAAGTTAGCTGACGTTAGTTTTTTGTCGCCGATTGTTATTGTCACAATAATTTTTTTAGCAGGCATATTCACCGCAGGTGTGCAAACGTTTAAAGTTATGAGCATCCCGAAGGGTTTGATAAAAACGCCCAGTGGGAGTGCATTGGTGACTACTACACAGGCGGCTGAAACAACTTTGCTAAAAGACAACATGGGGTTGTTTCAAGGGAAAAAGGTCTTGGTAGTTCCTTGGGCACCGGAGTTAGCTTTTTTTCTAGATTTATATCCTGCTGGAAGGTATGTTTATATGGGTCCAGAACATTACTCAAAAGCTATTCAGCAAGAGGTCATATCCGACATCAAGAACAACAAAGACGTGAGAGTTGTTTACGTTGCAAGTCTAACACCAATTTTTCCATATACCCCACGGCAAGTAGAGGGGTTTTTGGATACTCATTGTGAACAATTGTTGGCGTTTTGGGAGCAACCATACGATTTAGCCCTACGCTTTGATGGCGTCTGGGGGAATTGTAGGTAGTGCTGCTAATGGACGGCGCCTGGCCCGGCGCATTGGGCCCTAATGCTTCCGGGCCTATTATTTACCCTCTGAGGGCACTTTTAATGTATCGTATCCATTTGGGGTTTGCTTGATATGTTTTTAACATTTGAGTAATAAGATCTAATCTAGTGCTAACAAAGATGACGAATATGTAGCGAGGGCTGAACAGTAGTCACAAGATTATGTCGACTACCATTGATTGTACAAATAACATTGTTTTTGTATGGGGAAGCGTGGCGACTGTCAGTGCCGCCACGCGATTTTTGTTGGGCTGGTATGAGATATGTGATATATCCCATACCTAGTTAACCTGGAACACAGTAGATGCGCTTGCCCATCTATGTCTGTGCCCAGTAGGGATTTGACTTGTCCAACGGTTTGTCCGTTGGTGGCTGAGTAGGGCAGCGCTCAGCCCTCACATGGCTTGAGTAACCCCATGAAACCCAAACCATGCTACGCCACCTGCAGCGCCCACAAGGCAGTCGTAAGCTCCTCATGGACTAGACATGCAGGTCAAGAAACTAATGAGAGTTAACTTCTTGACCTGTACGTCTTTTAGTGGGGGCATAAAATATAGGCGCTGTAGTGTCCTTATATCAATAAATATATTACCGACAATAACCCTGCAGGCTTGATGATGGTCTTACGGTTCTTTTTTAACAACCTTACTCTTCCTGAGAATAGCTGACATAGTAGTTGTTTAATGCTATAGTTGCGGTAGAAAGGTCATATGAAAGTGTATCCAAGAGAATGGTTTCGAAAAGAAGCAATAAACTATGCGAGACAGCGAGTCGAGGAAGGTGACTCGTTTCTTGTCATTGGCGTTCCAGGGGTCGGGAAATCCTCTTTTCTAAAAACGCTTGATAGAAAAATTGAGCAGCTAGACTATGCCCAGTCTACGATTGTCGACCTAAATGAGGTGCAGAGATTAAGTAACGAAACGGTCATTGCTTACATGAATCAGTGCCTTACCGGTCGAAATGGTACAGATCTTTTAAAGTTTGCTCAGGAAATAAGGAGTGGGAAAACGAAACATGTTGTTTTGGTCGATAGATTCGAGAAAACAGCTTATCGAGTTACTCGCGACTTTTTCGACTTATTGAGGGTTGCTGTTGAAAAGTCTAATCACAAGCTGATCTTTGTTTTAGTCTTAGCCCGTGAGATTACTGATCTTTTTGATAAATGGGATATAGACCAGTTCTATTCTTTGGTTAGCCCGTTCACATATTACCTAAAGCCGTTTAATAAGAAGGAAGCAACAGAGTATACGAAGCTTATTGCTAAAAAACGCAAAGTGCTTCTAAATAATGTGGAAATAGATAGAATCGTTAGTCTTTCTGGTGGGCACAGTAGAATGATAAATGCATATGTTGCGTATCTGGACTTATTAAATAAGGACTTGCCTTCAGAAGAAAAACTTTCTCGAGCAAATGAAAGCGATGCAGTAATTTACCAGTGTGAGCGAATATTAGATCACACAACTAAGGCTGAAAATAATACACTTTCACGAATAGCGTTAGGGTTGGATTTGTACGACTCGGACGAATTCAACCTAAGACATCTTCGTAAGTTAGGTCTGGTGACTAAAGAAAATAAAATTTTTAGTGAACGGTTAGACCGTTATCTAGCAGAAAGGGAACTAAATTCACGTAGCCGCTTGTACCTTGATGCGAATACGGGAGAAATGTTTTTAGATGGGAACAGGATTGATACTAAATTATCTCCATATGAGTACCGTTTTTTGGAATACATGTACGAGAATGTAGGACAGATTGTTAGTCGGGAAGATGTCATAGAGGCGGTTTGGGGGGTTGGTAAAGATCAGGGAGTTAGTGACGAGGCGATAGATCAATTGGTCAGTAGAATTAGGGAAAAGATAGAAGAGGACAAGAGTAACCCGAAATTTCTTTTAACTGTTAGAGGTAGAGGGTTTCAACTGAAAAAGGACTAACCCGCCGTTTTCTTAATCTTCGCTTAATCTTAATTGGGGTAGAGTGTATTCATGAAACAGCTTAGGCGTATTTTCCTTGTGATTGGTTCTACTGCGGCATTTGTGTCGCTGTTAGTTTTTTTAGCATATGCACTAACTGGTGAATCCTCTGCAAGGTCGGTAGAACCCACCCAAAACGGAAAACTAACCGTTATAGATCCCTTATACGACTTCGGTACAATTTCAATGTCTGATGGCAGTGTTTCTCACACATATAGGGTTCGAAATGATTCCAATGAGCCTGTGGCCTTGGGGAATTTTTACACTTCCTGTATGTGCACAACTGCAAAAGCCTCTTTCTCGGACGGTAAGGAATTAGGGGTTGCTCATATGAAGGGGCATGGTGCGACCTTACGGTTGCGTCGAGTCGTGGAACCCGGTGAAGAGTTCTTAGTGGAAGCAATTTTTGACCCAAATGCACATGGACCTGATGCAGTTGGTCCAGTCACAAGAACTGTCTATATCGACACGAACTCGGTACAAGCACCAACAATTGAGCTAGCTTTTGAGGCTGACGTGGTTAGGTAAGTGCGCGGATGCAATCTTTATATAATAAAAGGAAATAGTGGAAAAACACAATACCGACACAAACAAGAATCTAACGGTAACTTATGTTTGCCCAATGCATCCAGAGATAAAGTCGAACTCTCCTGGAAAGTGTTCAAAATGTGGAATGGATTTAGTTCCGTTAGACCAAAAGACGGAGAGTGCCGATGGTAGTGGGTGTAAACACTGCAATCACGATGGTAATAATACCCATCATATACATGACGATTCTACCAGTATCCATAGCCACCACGCTGAAAGCACACATCACAGTCATGGTGAAGGACATTCCGGGCATTCTGGTCATGAAGGGCACGACCACTCATCAATGATGGCTACACCTGGAGCAGCCAAAGACTTTTTAAAACGGTTTTATATAGTTACGGTTCTGCTGATCCCACTTATTCTAACGACAGATACGGTTTCCAAGTTTATAGGCATAGAATCTCTTGCGATTAGACCGTATATACAGTTTGGGGTAGCTACAATAATATTTTATTTCTCACTAGTCTTTTTTGAGCATGCCAAGCACGAAATTAAGGCGAAGAAGTATGGCATGATGACACTAGTTTCTGTGGCTGTTGGTGCAGGCTACGTGTTTTCTGTATTGGCGACCTTCTTACCACAACTTGATGCACAGTTTTACGTCGAAATATCTACTCTTATATGGATTTTGTTGTTTGGGCACTACCTAGAGGCGAGATCTAGTATGGCAGCTGGGGACGCTTTGTCTGAGGTAGCTAAGCTTCTTCCGAAGAAAGCGCATCTTAAGGTTAACGGAGAGATAAAGGACGTAGATGTAACCGAGTTAAAAGAGGCAGATATAGTTGTTGTCCGTTCTGGTGAGAAGGTCCCTGCCGATGGGGAGATAGTTGAGGGTAATGCCAATATGGATGAGTCTTTAATCACCGGTGAATCGAAGCCTGTACAAAAAGGAGTTGGCAATCTAGTTGTTTCTGGTTCTGTATGTTTGGATGGAGTTATCACTGTTAAAATCTCACGAGTTGGCGAAAACTCTACAATTGGGCAGATACAAAAGCTTATTAAAGAGGCTCAAAATTCAAAACCGAGAATACAAAAGCTTGCAGATAAAGCTGCGGGAGTTCTTACGTTTGTTGCGCTTGGGGTTGCAGTTATTACTCTTGTTATTTGGTCGGTGATTGTGGGGCAACCAATTGTATTTGGTATGACTCTTGCCATAACTGTTCTTGTTATTGCTTGTCCACATGCTTTAGGGTTAGCAATACCTACAGTCTCAACAATAGCAACCTCTATGGCTGTAAAAAACGGACTATTTATAAAAGACTTGTCGTCTTTAGAGGTCATAAAGGATGTAGATTATGTGGTTTTTGATAAGACTGGTACGTTGACGAGTGGCGACTTCAAGGTTAGAAACTACGAGTACATGGATAATCTAAAGGCAGCAAGCGAGGCGCTTCTTGGAAATAGCGATGCTAATGAAGATGAGATTAAACACTTTATTGACTTGCTTGTATATGCACTTGAAGCACAATCGACTCACCCAATTGCAGTAGAGATAGCAAGATACATAAAAGACAAGGGGTTAGACGAGACGGTTGAGGCAAAGGATTACGAAACCGTTGTGGGCAAAGGGGTTAAGGCAAGTGTTCAGGGACACGAGGTGACAATAGGAACCAAGACTTTTATGGAAGAAAGTGGTGTGTTTTTGTGTGCACAGTTAAGTGAAAAGGCACAAAAATGGGCAGAAGATGGGCTAACTGTAGTATATGTTGCGATTGATAAAAAGCATGTGCTTTCAATCACATTGGGCGATGAGGTGAAAGAAGAGGCTATTCAAGCTGTAAATGCTTTACATAAACTCGGTATAAAAGTTGCAATGTTAACAGGAGACTCTGAAGGTGTCGCTAGGGCGGTATCTGAAAAACTTGGTATAGACACCTACTTTGCGCAGGTGCTTCCCGAGGATAAGTTTAAGCACATAAAAAACCTTCAGGTAGATGGATATACGGTAATGATGGTTGGGGATGGGATAAATGATGCTCCGGCATTAACTCAGGCCAACGTTGGCGTGGCAATTGGTGGCGGAACCGATGTTGCGGTAGAGTCTGGAGACGTTGTTCTAACACGCAACAATCCTTATGATGTAGTAAAACTTGTTACGCTTTCTAAACTAGTGCGCAGGAAGATGGTCGAAAACTTGGCGTGGGCGCTTGGGTACAACGTTTTTGCCATCCCGGCGGCGGCAGGTCTGTTTGCGCCATTTGGGTTTTTCTTGTCCCCTGGCGTTGGGGCATTTTTAATGAGTTTGTCGTCAGTAATTGTTGTTATTAATGCATTTAGGATGAGGTCTGCTTCCCTAACTCTTGATTCTTAACATTCTCTTAATGTTGGAAAAAGTATATTTAAGTCATGAATAGGAAAAAGGCGTATGTACTTGCAACGCTAATAATTATTGCAATTGTTTTTGGGTTCTTGCATCCCTCAGTTAAAGCACACAGTGGTCATACCGAAGGAGTAACGCCAACTAGTACCATAACGCAGGGTGCTGACCACGAAGAAACAGTTAAAGACGTCATAGAGTCTATTGCTAGTACACAAGGTGTTTCTTCTGCGGATGATATAGATTGTGATCTTATGTCAGAAGATGATTTGGAGCGTTTGGGTGAAGCAGTGATGTCTCAGATGCACCCTGACTTAGAAGAACATGAGGCTATGGATGAGATGATGGGTGGCGAAGGCTCGTCAACTTTAAGGGATGCCCATATTCGAATGGCAAAAGCATATCTTGGTTGCGGGGATTTTGGGATGGGAATGCTAAATCATGGTTCTATGATGACAGGTATGCAAAGTGGTTTGCCTGATTACGGTTTTACCAATATGGATTTTGGGGTGATGCGATACGCTATGGGTGGCTTACTAGTACTTATTGGGTTAAGTGTGGGTTGGATTCTTCGAGGAGTGACTACAAAGGATGGTGAAAAATAATGAATTTTGTAATCAAAAAACACGTAAAATCGAGTGTCCCTGCTACAGTGGAGAAGCTTAAGTCCTTGCTCGCACAGAAAGGTTTTGGTGTAATCTCTGAGATTGATGTGCAAGCACTTATGGCTAAAAAGTTAGGTGCAAAGTATAGACCACATGTAATTTTGGGCGCATGTAATCCGAACTTTTCAAATAGTTTGCTCTTACTAGATAAGGATGCTGGAGTGTTTTTGCCCTGCAATATAGTTGTTTACGAAACTGAGCAAGGTGAGACTACGGTGTCTGCAATAGATCCTGTAGCTGCGATGCAGCATGTGAAAGATTCGAAGGTGGCAGAAATCGCGCAATCTGTTCGAGAGGCTTTTGAGCAGATAGTAAAAAACGTTTAGGTCTTTTATTATGAATGAATTAGGTGAAGCACAGTTAGAAATTAGACAGAGTAGTACGGCTAAGTCGTTCCTACCTGTAATAATTTTAGTGGTTTTGGTAGTGACTCTTGCGTCAGGTTATTGGCTTGGTACAAGGAGTAATGGTAGTGAACAGGTTGTAGTGGCAAATAAAGCAACACCTCTATCTCAAAACGACATTGCCTCTGCTGTAATTCCTGCTTCGGGGGTGGTACTTCCTATAAAGTGGAATAGTTTAGGTAAAGAGTTGGTGGACACAGGAGTGATCGATTACCAGAAGTTTGTACAACTATTTAGTGAGGGGCTTACAGATGAGGAGCAACAGATACTGTATGGCACATGGGATGGACCTATTACTTTAACCCCAGAAAATTCTCGTTTCGTCTTAGACTTGCTTTGGGCGTTTGGGTTAGGAAATAAAAACTCAGTATTAGATGCAGGGGATATGGTCGATCCTAAATACGGTGGGGCTGATCGGTTTGCGTCCACAGGTGGGTGGAATATTGCAAAAGGAGATGTAATGGACCACTACAGTAAACACGAGTTTGTCGCTTTGACACCCAAACAGCAAGCACTTGTTGAAGAAGTGGCAAAAGGGATTTATAGACCATGCTGTGGGAACAGTACATACTTCCCTGACTGTAACCATGGTATGGCAATGCTGGGGTTGCTAGAGTTAATGGCGGCGACTGGAGCTACAAGAGATGAGATGTTTGCAACTGCGCTTAAGGTTAATAGTATTTGGTTTCCGCAAACTTACACTGACCTAGCAGTATATTTTGCAGAGCAAGGTGTTGACTGGAAAGATGTGGACCCGGAGCTTGTACTAAGTAAAGAGTACTCGAGTGCAAGCGGGTACTATAGTACAAGAGAAAAGATTAAAAGTCTTCCTACCCCTGCCAATAACGGCGGTAGCTGCGGCACTTAAGCGTTAGATTGCGATACAATTACCCTATGCACATTCTTGTTGTCGAGGACAATAAAGACATTTCACGAAACATAAAAGACTTTCTGGAAGGTAGAGGCTTTGCAGTAACTCAGTCGTTTGATGGAGAGGATGCACAGTTTCAAGTGCTTGAAGGAGGCTTTGATGTTGTTGTACTTGATTTGGGCTTGCCTTACAAAAGTGGTTTTGAGGTGTTAAAGTCGGTTCGCGATGAGGGTGTTACTACACCAATTATTGTTTTGACCGCATTCTCATCTATCGACAAAAAGATAGAGGGGCTTAACCTTGGGGCAGATGACTATTTGACGAAGCCGTTTGCAATGGAGGAGCTATTAGCGAGGGTTAATGCAGTAATTCGAAGAAGCGCTGGTCAGCCTTCTCCAGTTGTTAATATAAAGGGGCTAGAAGTAAACCCGTCAGCGCATAAAGCGTCATATAATGGACAGCTACTAGATATTCCAGCAAAAGAATTTGCCGTTTTGGAGTTTTTGGTGCGAAACAAGGGAAATGTGGTGACGCGTTCTATGATCTTGGACCATGTGTGGGGCAGTGACTTTGAAACGCTTTCCAACGTTGTTGATGTTTATATTAATAACCTTCGTACAAAGTTAAAAAATGCTGGAATGAAAGAAGCGGTTATTGAAACTATTAGAGGAAAGGGTTACGTAATTAGAGATGAGTAGTACGAAATCCAGAAAAGGACTCATTTTTAAGCTAACGCTGTGGATGGTTGTTTCAATTGCCGCTGCTTTTATAGCGTTTATAGTAATATCTGTTGGCGTTTTATACTCAATTGTTAACGCACAACTAGATCACCATGTCGAAACTGTTTTAAACGAGGCTGAGGTGCTATGGCTGAAAGAGCCTGTGGGACAAAACGATTTAATTCAAGGGTTGGTTGCGTCTCGTGGAATGGTTGTTGTTGTGCTAGCTCCTGATGGAGAGGTGTTGCTAAAAACGTCTAGTCCAGAGATTGATAGCTCGGTTGTTCATAAGATAAAAGAGCATGTAGCAACAGAGCAACACGATGAACATCAATCGCATATATTCACGTACAAAAACATGCGGTTGGGCGTTAAATTTATTGGCACTAAGACTCCAGGTGAGATTATTGCGGTAGCATATTCTTTTTCCCCTTGGCTTCAGGCCATACGGTGGTATGTGGCGTCAATGGTCGTGTTGGCGCTACTATTTATCTTTGGGGTTGGGTATTTCGTGCACTCGTTAATACGTCGTTCCTTAATGCCCATCACGGATGTTGTAAATACTGTTCAAAATATATCAACATCAGGCGACTTGGCTAGACGAATACCGCTCACTAATAGGCAAGATGAAGTGGGAATGCTGATTGGTGTATTAAATGACATGCTTTCACGTTTGGAACAAAGCTTAAAGGCGCAACAAGCATTCTTATCCGGTGCCGCTCATACAATAAAAACACCATTGGCTTCAATGCGGACCCATTTGGAGAATCTTTCTTCTAATGGCTCTGACTTTAGTGATGTTACCACTTCAATTGACCGGTTAAGTAAGGTGATAGACGATATGTTGTATGCAGTTAACGTTTCTTCGTACAAACCCAAGGAAGAGAAGGTAGATTTGAGTGGTGTTGTTAAAGATATTTGTGAATTAACAAGTACTTTGGCTAGTGCTAAGGGAGTAAAGCTACAGTGTAAGGTAAAGGAGGGGGTTTTTGTCAAAGGAGATAGAAATCTTCTTGTTCGCGCGATACTAAATATTGTCGAAAACGCTACTTACTACACGACTAAGGGGGAGATAGAGATTGTCCTTGATTATGAACAAAAAAATGTTCGCTTAGAAGTATCTGATACAGGTGTTGGGATGTCAAAAGAGTTTTTAGAGCGTGCTTTTGAGCGGTTTTCTAGAGAAGAGAGTGAAGCAAATAACAATGGTACAGGCCTAGGGCTTTCAATAACCAGGGATATCATAAAGGCGCATGGCGGAGAGATTTCTATTAAGTCAGAGAAAGATGTTGGGACAAGTGTTGTTATAATTCTCCCTGGTGCACCATCATAGTTTTGTAATCTTTCTTTGCTAGGTTTCTTAATCTTTAGTTAATGTTTGTTTTGTTAAATTGTCTTTATGACTAAATATATAGTTTTTGTTGGTGTGTTGGTGGGGGTTGTTGTCTTGATTCTCACAACAGGCAGTTTGAGTAGTCCTCAGGACTCACCCGCCACCGATACAACCAGTTCTGCCCCAACTAACTCTTATACAAATTTAGATCCAGCTAATTTTAAGGCTTTGGTTAACGAGGATGGTGTGTTTGTTGTGGATGTACACATTCCAGAGCAGGAACACATTGACGGTACAGATGCGTTTATTCCATATAACGAGATAGCCAATCGGCTGAATGAACTCCCGCAAGATAAGAATGCAAAGATATTAGTCTATTGTAGGAGTGGTGGCATGAGTGCGATTGCCTCGGATGTGCTTGTTAAGAATGGCTATACAAATGTTTTTAATTTAAGTGGTGGGAAAAACGCATATGACAGGTATGAAGAGCAGTCTAGCAAGCCGGAGAAGGCGGTGTCGGACTTTGAGATTACGCCCAAAACTCAGGATTTAGGTGTGGTTGTGTTTGGTGATGTAGCTATGACGCAGTTTTTAATAAAAAACAACACGGATAAGACAATTAAGTTGGCTCGAGTTACTACATCTTGTGGGTGTACTAAGGCTTTTCCTGCAAAGGATGTTATAGTCCCCGGAGAAGAGGTTCCTATGAAGGTTACATTCGATCCTGCAGTTCATGGTGATGACACGGATTTGGGTGAGTTAACAAGAACGGTTTACGTTAAGACTGATCAAGCGGACATTCCAGTATTTGAGAACACCATTACGGCTAATGTCGTAAAGAATTAGTAATGTGGTGGAGAAATGGAGTCTCCGACTAGCGTTCAGGACTAGTTGAACGAGGGCGAGGACTCGCACTAAATTTGCAGGGGCGGGTGTATAGCTTTGGACACAAACGTTCGGATAAATAGTTTAGATAGAGGCGGTGGGAGTTAACACGATTGAGCAGTTAAGGCTTGCAGAAAAGTTGATGAACACCTCATCCTACGAAACTGTAGCAAAGTAGGGTGGTGCCCCTGGCGGGAGTCGAACCCACAGCTGCGGTTCCGGAAACCGCTGTTTTATCCATTAAACTACAGGGGCTGGTGCTACTTACCCTTTTTGATTTTGCTGTCTCCCATTATACTTACAGTATGCCTGACCCGAAGCCGCATGGTGATCCTCGCTTGCTTGGAGCAGAAAAGCGATTGCCTGCCCTACAAAATTCACTAGAAAGTGCTCGACGTGAAATTCTAGACAAGTACCCAACTGCACGCGTAATTGTTGGGCTTAAGAGTTTGGAAGACCCGAAGCTGGCCGTTGAAGTCGGGAGTATGGACGAGGAAGTATTTTTGGCAAGCCTTGCAAAACTGTGTTGGATTGTTAGTGCAATTAAGATCGCAGAATCTAGGTATGGAGAGGATGCTCTTAGTGCTAGCATACCGGTTCATCTAAATGAGCGCATGCTATCCTCTCTATATGACTACTTGAATAGTGGTGCTCGTGGCGTAGAGATCGATGCACTTGTTAGTGAGCTAATTGGTCCCTCTGTTGCAGCAGACGGCATGGATAACTATTCACTCGTTGAGTTGTTAGAGCTTGAAGGCATTCGCAGAAGCGTAGAGGAATCTAATGCAGTAGATCTAGAAAGACAAATCCAAGAAAAGCTAGCCAATGCACCTGTGGTTTTTACTGATGTGTCTTTAGAAGATCTTGTACGAGTTACGCTTGGACCATCAAGCAATGAGTCGATCTTGGTGATTAAAAGTTGGCTTGCTAGCGAGTTCAATATAGAAAATCCTGCCAACTATGTACAAGAACAGATGGACAGGTTATTAGAAACAGACGGATTTGCCCCCGAGGACCTGCGACTGTCTATAACGGGTTCCACTTTGCATAAGGATAGGAGTGGGAAGAATACTGGGCGCTTATCCGAGATTACAGCAGTATATCGCATGGTCGCGGAATCCGATGCGCGGTTGGATTTAAGTGAAAGATCAGTGGCTATTGTTAAGGAAGCGATGAAAGTCCCGTATGACGCTAGGATTGATATTCAGGCTCAGTTGCAGGAGCTTGGTCATGAAGTTTGGGGGAAGATTGGTTGGTTTCCAGATCTTGATACTGATTATTTGCAAGAGTTGGCTAATAAGAACCATTGGGACTCTATTGCAGTGCATCACTTGAGCAATGTTTTGGTGATTGATGGCAAGTGGTTGGTTGCGTTTAGTTTCGCTAGAGAAATTGATGATCAAAATGAGCGTGAGCGACCAGAGGGTGAACAAATGGAAAGAGTAAGAAACGACGTAGAGCCTATTGTAGAAGCGATATCTGACTGGCTTAAGGGTAGTACAATAAACTAAATATGTCTGGGCATTCAAAGTGGCATAAGATAAAAAACCAAAAAGCGGTTAACGATCCTAAAAAGGGCAAAATATTTACTATTCATGCAAAGGCGATAGCTTTAGCTGCGCGTCAAGGTGGTCCTGATCCAGATATGAATGCAGCTTTAAGAAAAGCAATCGATGATGCAAAGTCCGACAATGTCCCAAACGAAAATATACAAAGAGCTATAAACAAGGGGGCTGGTATTGGTAAAGGCGCAAATTTAGAAACGTTCACTTTAGAAGGATATGGTCCCGGTGGTGTAGCGCTTTTAATCTATGTTCAAACTGATAATCGCAACAGGACTGTTGGCGAGGTCCGACACATATTGTCAAAGCATGGCGGGAGCCTTGGAGAGCCAGGGAGCGCTAAATATGTGTTTGGTAATGACCCAGAAAAACCCTCGTTTAGAACGCCCCTTGATGAAGCAACGCGTAAAACATTTGATGCAATGTTGGCGCTTCTTAATGAAAACGATGACATCGAGAAGGTCGTTCACAACCTTCAAGAGTAACTCGTTGTTATCGTTCTCGAAAGATATTAGTCGGCGCAAGAAGGAAAGAGTAGCTTTTTGACGAGGCGACTTCTACTAAATAATAGCTATTAACATCAGAATTCCGACAATTGCAACTGTACTCCATGCTAGGAAGTTGATTATTTTATTGGTTAGGCGCGGATTAAGAACCGAAAGTCGTATATCTTCTTTTACGATGTAAGTGTTGTTATTCATTAACTAATATAAAAACTCACCTAAATTTTGTTACAGAGGAATGTTTATATAAGTAATTGCGATTTCGTCGGGAAGTTGTTTCTTATAATCGCAGCCCTAAGGGCTTGGAAGGCTATCAAAGCGCCTAGCTTCCTGAGGTTAATCCGTAAATGGGACTATTTTCTACGTTCTGGATTTCTTCCATAAGGGAATCTTTCTTAGCTGTCCATTCTTTAAACATTTCTCCTAAGGGAAGATCTTTCCAAAACCGTTTGGTTTTGTCTGCTGAGCTGTTCCCAAAACGCGCGGCATCTACTAAGAATTGATTAGTCGCAGTTGTTAGTTTGTTGATATCGCGTTGAATGAATGCTTCGTTCATATTCTCAAACAGCTGCGTAACAATTCTTAGGGACTCATTCGTATCTTCTACAACTTCCTCCGAGCCCCCTGGCTTGGGCAGTAATGTGAATTCCTGTTGCAACTTTTTTAAGTCCTTTGCAGAGGCGCTAAGTGCGGATGCGATAATGTCTGGATCATCGCTTAAAAATGCCATCTCAAGTCCGGCTCCAATATCATCTACTCGTTTGGTTAGTTTGATGTTAAATTTTTGGAATTCTATTACCGTTTCTATTTCGTTAAGTAATTTTTCTTCAGCGGACAAAAGCTCTCGCAGGTGATCAGATACATTATCAGCAATCCAAAGATTTGACGAATAGTCTTGAATGTCAAGTAGCTCCTTGTGGGCGCTTTGTGCGCTTTTTAGTAGTTGAGCAGAGTTGTCTGTTAGATCTTCATATTGCTCGAGTACAGAGTCATACGCGAATTGCGTCCCAACAGATGCTCCTGCGACATCTCCTTGAAACAAGCTGTCAAAGCCAAAGGCCTCTTTTTCTTGTTTTTGTGGTATTCGTGTTGCAATCTCACGGCTAAACGTT
This sequence comes from bacterium, assembly GCA_027002475.1. Classification (GTDB taxonomy): domain Bacteria; phylum Patescibacteriota; class 4484-211; order 4484-211; genus JALWZS01. The sequence goes on from JALWZS010000039.1 coordinate 35,289, forward strand.
TCAATTGCCCCAATTTGATCGTTGCTTTGCATGGACTTAATCTCAAACTCACTACTTTTTTGAATTGACAGCACGGTTTCTGTAACAGCTTTTTCTTCATCAGGTAGTTTTTGTTGTATCTCATGGACAATTGGAGCAGCTTCAACGTAAGGATAAATTCCAACTAACCCACCTAAGATGAGTAAAACTATGAACGAGACTGCTGCAATTGCAAAGATTGGGCTTAAATGTTGCCGCTTTGATTGTGGATACGCGCGATTTGGGCCTATGTTTGTTGCTAAAGGTGTGGATTGCGTGGGGTGTTGTGGCCGTTGTAAGTTGGGTCTTGTTTGGGAGGGCTTGAGTGCTGATTGCTTGTTCGTTGCTGTAAGTGGTGCTGACTGGAAAGAAGATTGTTGGGTTGGTGGTGGTGTCATACTTGGCGTACGCTTTGCTATTGGGGCTTGTCTTTGATCAACTGGAGTTATTTTTGGCATTGGGTTTGTGTTGGTTTGTGGTGTTGTGGCTTTTTTGGTTGAAGTTTGCTGATCCTTAATGATGTTTTCCATTTTAGCTGCGCATATAGGGCAAAGACGGTCAGTAGGATTTGCTAATTCTGCGCCGCAGCTAATGCATTTCATTTCTTGGATTATTGTACAGTTACTTGTTAGGTTAAATCAACTACGATGTCTTAGTTTAAGGGTTAGCCAATTTTGCTGTGTGTTTGTTCGGCTTCGGCCTTTAGTATTTTGTCTAATTCGACGGTATTTACTAGCTCGGATTTTAGCTTATCAATAAACAAGATCCCGTTTAAATGGTCTGTTTCATGTTGTATTAGTCTCGCGTAAAAATTGCTTGCTACTATTTCTTGCTGCTCTCCTTCTCTGTTTAAAAATTTTACCTTGATTGTTGTCGCTCTTTCTACTTGCCCCCATTGGTCTGGAGTGCCATCTGGTCCGTTAAAACTGAGGCATCCTTCCCAGTCGATATTGGTTTGGGTTGAAAACGAGACTATCTCAGGATTTATAAAAAACTGTTTTAAGAATTGCCCACTATCAATCTCCATGTTAATGACAAACATTCGGTATAGCGAATTAATTTGGTTGCCAGACAGTCCTGCTCCAAGCGGGTATTCGTTTTCTAGTGTTTCCATCAGATCATCTAGTTCTTGTTGGAATTCTTTACTCTTTAGTTGTTCTATCGATACCTCCTTAGCGATTTTTCGCAGCGCTTCGTGTGGGTATTGAACTATTGTTTTTAAAGCCATGCGGTCATTATAGCGTATGTAGGGAGTTGTAGGGTTGCGGGTTCGCGGGTTGAGAGTTCGTGGGTTGGAGAGTTGTAGGGTTGGAGAGTAAAAGAGTGGGTGTGTTAGGATTTATACATGCTTCAGGAAAAAGAGGTAGAGAAAGTACTAAAGATCTTCAGGCGGGAATTTAAACCAATCCCAATAGAAATATACAAAGAGCCATTTAAGGTATTGGTTTCTGTTTTATTGTCTGCTCGCACGAAAGATGAGGTTACATTAGAGGCATCAAAAAGGCTTTTTAAAAAGGCGGACACGCCACGTAAGCTGTCTTGTTTAACTGTTTTGACTGTTGAGAAGCTGATTCGTCCCGTAAATTACTACAAAACTAAAGCAAGGCACTTAAAATCTTTAGCTCAAATGTTACTTAAGGACTTTAATGGCAACGTGCCACAAACAAGAGAGGGGTTAATGCGCTTGCCTGGAGTGGGGCGCAAGAGTGCTAATCTTGTCTTACAAAGGTTAGGGTTAGAGAATGCGATAGCAGTAGATACCCACGTGCACAAAATTAGTAACTTGTTGGGTTGGGTTAACACAAAAACACCCGAACAAACTGAGAAAGAGCTGATGAAGGCGTTACCTAAAAAATATTGGAATGAGATTAACTCTTTATTTGTGTCCATTGGTCAACAGTACCGAAGCAGGAAAAAGTTAGAAGAATTTCTACGACAAAACCATTTGTTACAGTAGGGCTGATGAGAGTGCCACCTTCATCTGGCGCATGGTTTAGCCATCTTTTGAAAAATCGGTTATACATCGGTCTTAATGAGGGGAGCTTTCATCTAGGGCCTAGCTGTCTAGGATTATTGTGACTGGCCCATCAAGTTTTGCGTTTATTTGCATGTGGGCACCAAATTCACCAGTTTCAACTGTTAGTCCGGATTCTTTTAGTTGTTCCGTAAATAGGTCGAAAAGTTCTTTAGCCTTTTGTGGTTTTGCTGCCGCGCCAAAATAAGGACGGTTGCCATGGTCAGTTTGTGCATAAAGCGTAAATTGTGGGATGAGTAGTATGTTTGAGTTTGTGTCAATAACTGACAAGTTCATTTTTTGGTTCTCGTCTTCTAATATACGAAGCTTCAAGACTTTCTGGGCAAGTTTTAAGACGTCTTCGCCTTTATCTTCTTGGGCGATTGCAACTAGGATTAACACCCCTTGCGATATGCTTCCAACTACTTGATTGCCTACCGACACATCAGCTTTTTTAACACGTTGTATAACAAGGCGCATACTAAGTATTGTAGCTGACTTATTGCGTATGTCTATTTGGAGCAACTATTGTACAATCTAGTTATGGCTAACGATCCACTGAACACAAAGCCAGTCAATCAACCTGCGGGAGTAAAGAGGGAGCGCGAATCTGTTTTGGATGCCCTGCGAAAAAGGCGCGAAGAGGCTCCGATTGATAAGGAGAAACTCCAAAAAGCGGTAGAGGCATTTGATCATGACTTTACGAATCTGCATAAGGCAATAGAGGACTTTACTCATGTTGGGAGTGTTACTACGACCACAGACACCATGGTTTTAGAGGTTGATGGGATACTCGTTGAACGTATTACTCTTAGGAAAATTGAGCAGGTGATGAGGTTTGACGCCGCCGAAGGGTACCCACGAGAACCTCGCTATGAGGTCGTAATTGAGTACAAGTCGCATGATGGCAATATGGCAGATAAAGTGGTGGTTACGTTTGAGGAGCTATTTAAGCGACCGACCAATGAAGCTGTAGATGTTATTAGGGAGCGGATTATGGAAGCAAAGAGGGTTTCAGGTGGAGATACCAAGCGAGTTTGGGCAATTCACGATGAGATTCACAAAAAGGGTGGGGAGATAGAAAATATGATCTCTTCAGATGGCACTAGTGTTACGAAAAAGCGCGATTACGACGGTAGGGTGCGGGTTGAAATTGAAAAAGTGATTGACGCAATCAAAAGTGCTATTGCCTTAAATGAGGCGAAAAAGAAAATCGCTGATGTTGTTGGAGAATAAGAAATGAAACTGCCCGATGATACAAAACAATACGTTTTAAGTGAGGTATTTCTTGAAGGGGTTAACACTGAAGATCCCCAAGTCATGGAATTTCTTAACAGTGCAGCCTTGCTTTTTATTATGAGAAGTTTAGATGACTATAAACGTCTTAGGTTCTTAGAGCTTTTGGATCTAGGTGATGCCGATGTGGCATTGGATTATGCTAAGGAGGAAATAACGGACTTTGATGAAAACTTACAGGATTTCTTGGCTAAAAAGATAAGGAAGGTGATCTCACAATGAGGGGTATATCTCGTTTAAAAAAAAGATTCTTTGGTGGACCAGGTGAGTCCTCGTTTCGGTTAGAAAACAGCAGAGCAAGTCATCTTACGGAATCGCGGGAAACTAGCGCAGAAAACAATTTGGAAGAAAGCGCGTCAGTACTAGATGGTCTGTTCGAAGATTATAGACTTAGCGATATCGTCGATATAGAGACCGATAATACGGGTGGGGTAGAGAAGGTTATTCTTAATAATAGTGGTCGAGAACTATCAGAGGAGTTGTACAGACAGTTAATGATAGAGGCTTCCTTTAAGGTGAGTGAAAACGATGAAGCTATGTCTGACTTCGAAATAGTACGCGAGACGCTAAAAGAAAAGTATGCATTCTATAAGAAAGAAATGCAGTCAGGGAGGATTACGAAAAATGAACTTACTGCAATCCGTCGTTTGTTTCAATCTATCCGGGCAAAGATGCAAATGGATGTTGCCTATGCATTGGCGTCCAAACAACAGGATGAACCCAGACTCTCCTTTAAAGACGCTCTCAAACTAGCACGCAAGACACGACAAGAGCTTATTGAAGGCAGTACACCCAATGCTAAGTCTGAATTTGTCTTGGATCTAGTGCAAGACACAGTTAAATCAGGGGCTGGGCATGGGGAAGAATACGAAACTGTGAGGCTTTTAGCTATAGAAAACGGAAGGGTGCGGCTTTCGATGCAAGGTAAAGAGCTCGCTCAATCCATACTAGACAAAGCGTTGAGTATGTCAGTGAATGAAGCAGGTGGTGAGAGATTGCAAAAAGCTAAGGAAATTATTGATATGGAGTTTTTGGCAATTTTAAACGATTCTGCTATCGACGAGATTGATAAACGAGCGTATCGCAGGATAAGGCAGTCTGTAGTTGCAAGGTTAGCGGCGCTTGCTAAGAAAGAAGGGGCTAAGCTCAATGTAACTCATGTCATGACAGAAGCGGGTAGGGTTTCTGAGGAGCAGCAGGCATTATTTTTAAGAGAAGCTAGCAAGGCAAAGCAAGAGCTGTCTGAAACCATGCAAACCGAGATTGCATCAATGGAAACAGAAGCGAAGAAGCTTATTGGTAGAGCGTATGCGTTGCGAAGCGAAGGTGATGTAGAAGAAGCAGCAGCTGATCTGCGTGAGAAGCTTCCACCGAAACGGAGTTTTAGAGATCGTATCTCTGGATTCGGAAGGACTGCTGCGAAGAAAGGGCTCAAGCTAGCTTACCTAACCTCCACAATGATTGCAATAGCTGGCACTCTTGCATCGTCTAGTCATATAGAAGTATCCGCGAAGCAAGTAGCGGATGAGTTAAGAAAAAGTAAAGAACAAGGCATAGTATTGGCGTTAGACGATTTCAATGAAAGTGGTCCTGTTTATGACCAGCCACAGCTACAGTATCCTGACAACTCTATGGGAGATACTGTGCCGCAATCCGGCGCAGGTGAGACTACTCGAGAGACTGTCGCGGGGGGGGATAATAGTGAAGGTGTAGGTCAACAAAATGATTCGGAGCGATTAAGTCAAAAGGATCAAGATGTAGTGGGGGCGAGGGAGATGGCTACTGCGGACATATCGGAATTGAAGAAACAATTACACGAAGTCTCATTTATGGAGAATCAGCTTAATGAGTGGAAACATGCAGGGTTTGAGGTTGTTTCCAACAAAGAGTCAGGGGAGTTACTGCTGATTGCCCCAGAGACAGCAAATCCAATATATCCTGTCGAGCGCTATCGAGGAAAGGCAACGAATGCGAGGCTGGCTGCAGAACAGATTATGAGTAGATATCAAGAGGCAGGATTGCTTCGCCCCGGTCAAGAACGCGGACTTATACGTGATAGGTATCTTGTTATAACTGGTGATAATTCGCCTTATGTGGACACGCATTTTGGTTTCGGTGGGGGGGTGTGCTGGACTGTTGCTACCCTAGGGAGAAACGAAGATGAGGTAAATAAGTACTCACCTATCCCAATATTTGAATTTCCGCAACAGGATGGTTCCTGGTCCACCAAGAATACCAACCCGAAGCACACAATCAAGCATCCTTACAGGAAAGGACAGGCAGGGTATGCGACTTATACGCCACTGGATCGCAGGGGGGATCCTCGGAAATGGGATCCTGGATACACTGTCTACGAGGAAGAACCCGGGGTGCCAGGTTGGGACTATCGTTCTAGGATAAACCCTGATTTAGCAAGAGCGTTTCCTGGCTATGAAGTCTTGGTTGAGGAAAGGGTGGAGTATCACCCTGAAGGAGATGGGGGGCCGGAACGTGTTGTCGCACGAGTGATCGTACATCTCAAACCAAAGGGACAGATGGAAGTAGCAAAAAAGGACATACAAGAGGGTACAAAGAAAGCCTTGTTCGCCCTTGCAGAAAGGTTTAGTGGCGTGTACAAGCCTGAAGCTGCGCGATTTGCTCAAGGAATAGTTGTAGGAACTCCTACAGTGGAACAGGATTCAACATTTGTTAAGAATGCTGGCAGAATTGAGCGATTGATTACTAGCGAGGAAGCTACAGCTTCTTTCCGTGCTAAGCGCCCCACTTTTTATGCGCTTGGTGAGTGGGATAAAGTTGTTGCACGCCGGAAGAAGTTTAATCGTGGAGAGTTTTCTAGAGAAGACATGAGACTGATGGATGAAGGGGCAAGGATTGCAATCAACCCGGCTAGGGTAAGTGAGGTTTATGCTCGGCGTATGGAACAGTTATATAAAGAGTCTAACGGGAATTGGGATGTATTTATAGATAGTGTGCAAGGAGATAAAGTTCTAATACAGGAGTCAAAAAAGGTATTGGGTATGAAGGCAGTGCTTGAGTACGATGGCTCTGAGGGTAAGAAACTCGGATTGGTTGTTGTTGCGGATGTTTATCAACCCAAGCATGCGGCTGAAGATATGTATTCTAAGGATGATGGTGATAGGTTTAGTAGTAAGTTTTCTATAGATGGGGATAGCGCGTTTCTTGATAAACTATACGGGAAAGATGCGCATTACGTAAAAAACAAAGGCTTTTTCTCTCCAGATGGTAAGAGAATCGACCCTCTTCCAGTAAATGTTTACATATATCCAAGGACGTCTAAAGTGAGAACTCCTAACACGGAAGTTGCTGCTAGTCGCTCTGGCCAGACGATGGAAGGGAAGCTGAGCAAGGAAGAGGTACTACGAAGGCAAAAAGAGCAAGAAAGATTAGCAAAGGTGCGATATTCTAAATACCCGACATAGTTCTTCGTTCTGTTGTTGCTGTATGTGCTTTGGCGTGTTTTACTCTGACGATTGGTTGTAGAAATATCCAGTTGGTGGTTTTTGAGAAAAGATATGAGGAGTACTTTGCGTGCATAAAAAAAGCGGGTCACACACACAAGGTGCGCAACCCGCCGCAACCCGAGGGAGAGGTCTTAGCGATATATCAGCATCGCTTCTTCCTCGCCCCCGGGGTATAGTTGCCAGAGAAATTCAAGGCTGACCTCCATGCCCTCTGGCACCTGGGCATAAGAGGTTTTCCGGACTGGGTCCCAGAACCGCACGGCCTTGATCGTGCGTTCTGGGTTGAGGCTGTTTTTAACCAGCTTGAGTTCTACTAGCTGGTTAGCCTCAAAGATCCATGCCCGCTCGCCCGCTGCGGGCGAGCCTTCCGCCCGCGCCTCGATCTCAATGATCGGGCAGGGGGGGGGCCCACAATCGAGTGCCGCCCCCTCCCGGCTAATCAGCTGGACGTTCTCTTTGGG
>JALWZS010000039.1:42569-43098 GCA_027002475.1 bacterium
CCCCAAGAGCCTCCCAGCCAGCAGAGAGGTCAAGTACCCGCACTCCGTTATCGTCGCTGACGATTTTTAAACCTGTCAGCGCAACGATCTTCGCGGGCGGCGCCGGCGGGGGCGTGGTCTGGAGCTGGATTCCGTTTGGGATGTCACCAGGGTAATATGACATCCAGACGTTGGCACCATCCGCCGTGATGGTACCGAGGATCGGAAACTGCTGCCCCCCATCTGGCTCATACAGATAGACTGAGATATCATTGCTTGCCTCGATCTTCTGTAACCAGCGCTGCAAGGCGCCGGCGTCAGAGCCGGAGTAGGCATAAACCACATTGTGGTAAACGCCATTGATGGGAATCCCAATCTCGCCCAACAAAACCTGAATCCCCGACGGATCGCTATACGCGATCCAGCTCCTCCCCATCTCTACCCCGTAAAACCACTCGTCAAACTCGAGTGTGGGCATGGGGGTGAGGGTCGGGTCGGGGATGCCGGTGGGCGCCACCGTTGGCATGGCGGTGGGCGTCGCGGTGGCGCC
>JALWZS010000040.1 GCA_027002475.1 bacterium
GTTTCATACATTAATTTTAGCATTTATGTAGGTGTGAATTGCGAAATGATGCGTTTTTCCTTAAAATAACGCTATGAATTCTAACAAAAGTAGTGTTGTAGAAAAAACGCCAAAACACGTTGCAATCATTATGGATGGTAATCGACGATGGGCTGTTAGGCATGGGAAAGAGTATATTGAAGGTCACAGAGCAGCAATAAATAAAGTTGAGGAGATTGTAGATTACTGCGTTAACAAGGGGATTGAATATCTTACTCTTTGGGTTTGGTCAACTAAAAACTGGAAGAGGAATAAGTCTTTTATTATGGATATCTTTAAACTGTTTCGTGAACAGCTAGGACCTAATGGAGTGTTTACTAAAAGTATTGAAAAAGGTGCAAAATTACATCATATTGGTAGTTTGCGTGGGTTTCCCGAGGACATACAAAAAAAGGTTACGGACTTTTTCCTAAAAGAGCCAGCAGACAAAAAAATAACAATAAACGTAGCTTTAGGATATGAAGGCAGAGACGAGATAGTTCGAGCTGTGCGTTCTTTAGTAAAGGACAATGTTTCACCTGACAAGATAGATCAAGAGCTTCTTGCAAGCTACTTGGATACCAAAGGACAGCCTGATGTTGACTTTGTTATTCGAACAGGCGGGGATCAACGAACGTCAGGGTTTTTGATTTGGCAAGCTGCTGACGCCGAGTTTTACTTTACTAGTACATACATGCCGGATTTTGGTGCAGAAGAGTTTGAAAAAGCGCTAAAAGATTATGCCTTACGAGAGCGACGGTTAGGTGGGGACAGCCAAAATTACTAAATAATGGAAGAACCAAAATCTACGTTATCCCAGCAACTTAATTTGCCCTCTGCCCGTGTCATACTATCAGTTATTGCTATTGCAGTCTTATTGATTGCATTTCTTCTTGGGTGGACTATGAAATTTTATGCCAGCATAGTCTTCTTTTTCTATAGCCACGTACATTCTATGTGGATTTCCGTGATGCTTGTTGGTGTATTTCAAACAATAATTACTATTCCAATTCGAATCATACAGTTGCAAAAAGCAAAAGATATAAAAGAGCTTGAGGATGAAATCGAAGGCGCAAAAGGGCACGGCGATCAGTACATTGTGTTTAAAAAGAAAATAATAAAAGGGAACAAAAACGCGTTATTTTACTCAGTTAACTTTTACATACAGCTTGTTTCATACATGTCTATTGGACGTTTATTCCTGACCGACTTTTATAGCAAACCACTTGACCCAAATCTTTTATTTTCGTTTGTAGAGTATCCAAGTTATCCAATTCAAAATGTTATTTATAAGTTTCCGTATTTAGCGCCGCATCGTTTTATTGATTTTGGGATTGGGTACGTAATTCTTGCTTGGGCGCTGATTGTAGTTTTTAAGATTCTCTCCAGAGGACTTATTGAGCGGTACGGTTTTGATGATGGGCTTCATTCGCTAGATGATATGAAGCTTAACCCGATTGTGAAAATTTACTTTAAACTATTTTCTGATTACAGTCTTTTCTTGTTATTGGCTTCTTACTTACTAATCCGATACTTCCCTGTGGATTGGCATATTGCTTGGTTCGTTGGTGATGTAGGGGTTCAAAACACTAGGCTTAACACTATTACCGCGATTACAACAGCGATAACGATTATCTGGCTTAATAGAGGACCGATAAAGACAAAAATTGCACAGTTAGCAAAAACTGGTGTGGATAAAAAGATTCTTGAAAAGACTCAGATTGCAATGTGGAAAGAAACTTTTAGGAACGCTATTTTGATTGGTCTTGGAGCCTTTTTTATCACAAACCAAATCCCGTCAGCATTCGAGTTATCTATCTTTACGTTTGAGGTTATTTCTTGGACATCGCCGTTTATTCTTGATCCTCTCGTTAAGAAGTTAACAGAAAAGGCAACTAAAGCGAAAGAGAAATAGTGCGTGTATTTTCTCCTTTGTGTTCAAAGTTTATAAAGTTTGTGTTTTGTGGAAGCATATCTTTAATGTTTTCCGCCCATTCAATTACAACTAAGTTTTCAGGATTGTTCCAGATATCTCCAATCCCTGTAGTGACTATTTCATCCCAAGAGCCTACTCGATATGCGTCTATGTGAATTAACTTTTTAAATTTAGGATGATTTTTGATGCTGTATGATTTTAAAATCATAAACGTGGGACTTGTTATTGGTGTGTCTATACCAAGGTGTTTTGCTAGTCCTTGTACAAAGGTCGTTTTCCCAGCTCCTAAATCGCCGATTAAGCCGATTACATTACTATTAATTAAAGCTAAGATATCATCAACGAGTGCTTGAGTTTCTGCGGCGGAGTTAGTTGTGAACGTCTTGTTTTTTGCTAAATCTTTTGCGTTTGTCATTGTAATAGCCTAAAAACGTACCAATAGTGACTCCAATAGAATCTATAAGTACATCAAGTATTTTACCATCACGTGAATAAACAAAATGCTGGTGCAGCTCATCAGAAAAGGCATAAAGGACCGATATCGTTATTGCGTAAATCGCTCTTGTTTGGTTGTCTTTTTTAGGTAAAGAAAACCACCATAAGAATGCTAAGATCGCGTATTCTGTTATATGCGCAAGTTTCCTTAAAACTAAATCGTAAGCAGATAAATCACCAGTTAGTTCGAGGTTGGGGATTGAGCTAAAGTAAAAGATTACAACCATCCAAGTGAGTGGAAGCAAAATGCGCAATCGTTTCATTGCTTTAGTATAGAGGATGGGTTTGGATAGGACAAATGAGGGAGGGATAAGTTACAAACATAACAAATGCCAAACGTTAGAAACAAATCCCAAATTCCAAACTGCAAACATGTCAAACGTTTTCATGGTTTCTACTATTCGATAACAAAAGTGCACTCTAGCTCTTAGCCTACAAGACTCTAGTTTGTTATTTGTAACTTGTAATTTGTTTGACCTGTTTGTTACTTGTAAAGTTTGTGGTTTGTGACTTGGAGTTTAACTTCAGTTATATGTAGTACCTTTAGTCATCATTGGCTATGTTTATAAAGTTCCTCTATAATGGTTAGTATGAAAAATTTAGTTGTTATTGGCGGTGGCACTGGATCGTATGTTACATTGATGGGGCTTAAAAAGTTTGCAGATGAACTAAATATTTCTGCAATCGTTACTGTTGCGGATAGTGGGGGAAGTGCGAAGCAAGAACGTGATGAATTCGGCTTGCTTCCTGTTTCTGATATGCGAAAGGCCCTAATTGCTTTAGCTAAAGATAGCGGTGATAGGCGACAAGAGATATTACGCCAACTATTTAGTTATCGTTTTGTTAATGGGCAGGCAGGTGTGCGTGGTGGAACATTCGGCAATCTTTTTATAGTTGCACTTAGTAATATCTTGGGATCTGAAAAAGAAGCAATTGAAGAGGTTGAAATGATGCTTCAGACACAAGGAAGAGTACTACCCGTCTCGCTCAAGACAAGTAATCTTGTAATGGAATACAAAAATGGGCAGGTTATAGTAGGTGAACATTATTTAGATGACTTCCCGGGAGATGGCACACAAGAGGTTGTAAATTGTTATTTGTTGCCTCCCATTACTGCGAACAAAGAGGCTATTGACGCAATTAAAGAGGCGGATGTTATTGTTATTCCTCCGGGAGATTTGTATGCAAGCATAGTTGTTAATTTTGTCGTTGGTGGCATGAAAAAGGCTTTAAGTAAAAGTAGGGCAAAGATAATTTATATGCTCAACTTAATGACAAAATACGGTCAGACCTACAATCTTCCAGCAAGTAAACATGTTGAGACTATAGAAAAATACATTGGTAGGAAGATTGATAAGATTGTAATAAATTCAACGCCGCTACCTAAAAACATTTTGCAGGCTTATAAGGCAGAAAAAGACTTTCCAGTCGAATTTGACCTAGACGGTGATGAGCGTGTCGTATTAGCCGACTTAATCGGAACAAAACGAGTCGCCAAACAAAAGGGTGACATAATAAAAAGAAGTCTAATACGACATGAGCCCGACAAAATTGCGCGAACTCTTAAAGACTTGATCTTTGAGCCAAAATAGTATGTGTGGAATATTTTGTATAACTACTAAGATAAAAAAAGACGCGCCAGCAAGAGTGCTTGAAGGGTTAAAAGGGCTTGAGTATCGTGGATACGACTCATGGGGAATTGCGACATTATCTCCTGATTCCGATTCAACCTTGATCGATAAAGAGACCGGAAGACTAACCGATGTGGAAACCGATTTAGTAGGAGATGTTGCGATTGGTCATACTCGTTGGGCTACACACGGTGGTGTTACTAAAGAAAACGCTCACCCGCATACTAGTTGTGATGGCACAATAGCCGTTGTTCATAATGGGATTATTGATAATTTTCAAGAGCTTAAGGAAAAGTTACTAGAAGAAGGGCACGAGTTTAAGTCAGAAACAGATAGCGAGGTAATCCCGCATTTACTTGAAAACCATGATTTCATGACTGTTTTTAATATGCTTTCTGGCTTAAATGCAGTAATTGCTCTTAATAAAAACACAAAGGAGATCTGGGCGGCAAAAACGGGTTCACCTCTTGTTGTTGGTTTTGGCGAGGATGAAAACTACTTGGCGTCAGATGCGAGTGCTCTTTTGCCGTTAACGAAAAGGGTTTACTTTTTGCATGATAGTGAAGCGGTTCGCATCACGGCGGATTCGGTTACATTATTTGACTTAGAAACAGGTAACAAAAAAGAGATTCAAACGACAACTCTTGAAGGAGACGTTTCGGATGCCGCCCTTATTGGATATGATCACTATTTAATCAAAGAGGTGTCGGAACAACCTTCTGTTATTCGAGCAATTATTCAGGACGGTAGGGAAGACATTGAAAGATTAGCAAGGGTAATAAAGCGTTCCTATGGAACCTTTTTTGTTGGTTGTGGAACTGCTGCCAATGCTGGACTTGCCGGTGTTTATATGTTTTCTCGAATTGCAAGGCGACATGTCAATTTGGCGACTGGATCGGAGTTTAAGTACTTAATTGATTTTGTGACTAGAGGGAGCTTAGTAATTGCGCTTTCTCAAAGTGGTGAAACGATTGACACGATTGAGTCTGTAAAAGCCGCTAAGAAGAATGGGGCGACGATTGCATCAATTGTAAATGTGCCGCAGTCAACTCTTTTTAGGCTTGCCGATACTAGAATGCTTCTTAGGGCTGGTCCAGAAAAATGTGTCTTGGCTACAAAAAGCTACATGGCAAAACTATCGATAATGTACCTTCTTGCGCACGAGTTAATTGGCGAATATGAAAAAGCCAACGAATTTTTACAAGAAGTCGCTTTAGAAGTAGAGGACTTTATATCTGGTGCCAGGCACGAGCAAGTAAAAGCATTAGCAGATAAGCTTTCAGACAAGGAAGACTTGTATCTAATTGGACGTGGTCCGTCATTTGCAGATGCTTTGGAAGGAGCGCTAAAGATTAAAGAGGTTACCTATATTCATGCCGAAGGGTTTGCCGGTGGAGAGTTAAAACACGGATCAATTGCTTTAATTGAAGAAGGTACACCTGTAGTTGTTTTTGCCCCATATGATGAGACATATGATGGGATAATCTCTAATGCTATGGAGGTTAAAGCAAGGGGAGCTTATGTTATTGGTATCTCGCCTAAAAATCATGATGTGTTTGATGAACACATAAAGGTAAAGGATATTATGCATGCGAGTAATCTTGTTAATATTGTGCCGATGCAACTGCTTTCGTACTATATGGCGCTCAATCGTGGGTGTGACCCAGATAAACCTAGAAATCTAGCAAAGAGTGTTACAGTGAGGTAGAATAAATAAAACAAGGTGGTGATAAAGTTGGGATTTTTAGACTTTTTATTTGGCAAAAAACAAAATGATGACAAGACTGCTGCCGATGGAGCGCAAGCTAACACACAACAAGTTGATCCAGCAGATGACGAAGATTTAGCTGACGATTTGTTGAGGCAAGCAAACGAAGCTGCAAAGGAAGATGGTTTAACTGAGTAAGCGTATGGAAGGGACTATGCAAGAGATTGCAAAAAAACTAGTTGAAGAACCAAAAGGTATTTTGGCTGCAGATGAAAGTATTAGTACGGCTAACGAGAGGCTGGAGTCTGTAGGTATAGAACCAGTGGTTGAAAATCGACGACTATATCGAGAGCTTTTTTTAGATGTAGATGGAATAGAGAAATATTTAAGTGGTGTAATCCTTTGTGAAGAGACTGTCGATCAACATGCGGATAATGGAGAGAACTTTGTCGATTTATTAATCAGTAAAGGGATTGTTCCGGGAGTTAAGGTTGATAAAAGCATAACTCCAATGCCAAACTTTCCGGGTGAGGTTATAACTCAAGGATTAGACGGATTACGAGAACGCTTAAAGGATTTTAGAGCGAAGGGGTTAAGGTTTGCTAAGTGGCGTACTGTTACCAAAATTGGTGAAAACCTACCGACTTATGAATCTATTCAGGCAAACGCGCTAGGCTTAGCTTTGTATGCGGCATATTGTCAGGAGGCGGACATTGTCCCGATTGTTGAACCTGAGGTTTTACTGGATGGTGATCACGATATTGTAAAAGCTGAAGAGGTAACAACCGGTGTTCTAACCGAGCTTTTTAAGATGCTAAAAAGCTACAAGGTCGATTTGTCTGCAACTATTTTAAAAACAAGCATGGTTGTACCTGGCGGAGACTACAAAGAGAGTGTTAGCCATGAAGAAATTGCAAAAGCTACAACAAGAACCCTTTTAAATAGTGTTCCTGAAGAAGTCGCAGGGGTGGTTTTCTTGTCTGGTGGACAAACTCCTGATGACGCCACTTATAATCTTAACGAGATTGCAAAATACGATAACCTGCCTTGGCCGGTAACATTTTCGTTTGCAAGAGCAATTCAACATGACGCACTAGCGGCTTGGCATGGAGTTAAAGAAAATATGCCAAAAGCTCGCGAGATTTTTCTAAAACGCCTCGAACTCGAATCCAAAGCAAGGATGGGGGAGTTGTAGAGCAAACCGCAAATCACAAATTCCAAACATAGCAAACAAGTTTCAAAAGACAAGGTTCAAACGTCAAACAGATTGTGGTTGAGTGTACCAAGAACCTATTATTCTGTTTGTAATTTAGTATTTGGGGTTTGGTATTTGTTTATGCTTTGGTGCTTGGTATTTGTTTGTTCCGTTTGTGATTTAAGGTGTTTGTAATTTGAACAATTGTTGGATTTCCTGTATTGATTTTTCTGGATTGTAAGTATCGAACTGATATACATTCCAACCAAGTGATTTTGCTACATCGCAATTAGTTTTAGAATCATCGATAAGTAAAATCTCTTCCGAGTTAACTTTTGCCTTTTCCTGTGCTAGCTTAAATATCTCAATTTCTGGTTTAAGTAGCCCAACCTCATATGAAAATAGCATTGGATTAAAGTCAATGTTTGGAACTCGGTTATATGTAAATATTAAGTCTGAGACTACATCGTATAAGTTTGAAAGTCCTCCGACTTGGTAGTATTTAGATAAGAAAATTGCAAGGTTATGAGTTGGTTTAATTGGAACGTAATCTAACGTCCAGCTTTTGGCAAAGTTATAGTCTTTGCCATTTTTTAGTGAAAGTCGAGTTTGGCATAAATCCCAGAACTCACTAGTGGTCATTTGTCCGCGTGTAACCTCTTCTTCTACTTCATTAAAAATTTCTGCAATCTGTTCTCGTTTTACACCAAAATCTTTGGCTGCTGTTTTGAACTCGCTGTGCCAATTGAAAAACACTCCACCAAAATCGAAGTATATGAATTTAATGTTATTCATACCTAAACTCCATTATAGAGTACTGGTTTTTGTAAAGGTTATGCAGTGAGTTTCGCCGTGTCGATTAAAAGCAAAACACTCCCGTACTCCAGTGTACTGGAGTGTTTATGCCAAAAACGGTGGGCGGGTTACCTTAGTCTTAACCTTTTCATATTTACTGCAAATGCGGTAAAATTCGTATGTTCTTAAGCCGTTAAGGATAAAAAGTGCTTGGGAATGCACTTGCGATCGAGGTAACAAAGTAACAGGCGCCCGTAGCTCAGTTGGATAGAGCGCCAGCTTGCGGAGCTGGAGGCCACAGGTTCAAATCCTGTCGGGCGTACCATGTTCAAATTACAAACATCTCAAGTCACAAATGCAATAAACAAATATCAAATTCCAAGTACTAAATTACAAACAAAACAAGCGTTTACTAGCAACGACTACACCTTTTACTAAACTTTCTGTTGGAGATTTGCAGTTTGTAATTTCACATTACCTAACTCCCAGACTTCTCACTAACAGATTGTTTCAGTCGCCAATTAAGACAACCATGTTTAGATCGCCGCGTCGAAAATCTTCGATTTCCTCCTCGCGATGACACTCAACTCTTCAACCCTCTAACACTCTAACTCTCCAACTTTCTAACCGAGACTGCCACGTTGGCTGACGCCAACTCGCAGTGACGCGCTAATCTTTTAACTTGCCATCCACTTTATTCGCTACACTACGTTACAATATGTTTATTGTGAGAAAAGTAGCTATAGACGCGCGTTTGGCGCAAACCCTTGGTGGTATTGGCAGATACACGCGTGATTTAGTAAAAGGCGTTGGAACGTTTGGCAAAAAATTTAAGTACTATGCGATTGTTTACGATAATCAAGAGACCTCGTGGATACCCAAGTCTATTACGACTATTCCATTAAACTACTCAATAAAAAAGCTCCCGTTTATTGGCAAGCACTTGATTTATCCAAAGCAGTTAAGCGCGTTTGGCTTCGATTTAGTCCATTTTCCACACACTAATGCACCGCTTTTCTTTTCAAACAAGTTCATAGCGACCGTGCATGATTTAAGTATTTACTCACACCCAGAATGGTTTGCGAGTCGTCAGTGGCTTAGCACAAAGTTGGTTACACCAAGAAACATAGAAAAGGCTAGTAGGCTTATTGCTGTAAGTGAAGATGTAAAACGAATTATTATTAAGCTGTTTGGTGTTTATCAATCAAAGATTGATGTCGTTTCAAACGGTGTGGATCTTGACTTATTTAAACCAGTAAAAAATCCATCACGAGACTATTTATTGTTTGTTGGAAGTAATGCACCGTATAAAAACATTAAACTGCTTAACAAGATTGTTAAAAGAGTAGGAATGCGATGCGTCGTAGTCGGAGCCACAAAAGAAGACTTTGCTAAAGTTATTGATGAAGAAAAAGTTGCAAGTGAATTCGAATTTGTTGGCAGGTTAGATTATCAAGACCCCAAGTTAGTAAAGCTATACCAAAACGCGTATTGTTTATTGCAGCCCTCGCTTTACGAAAGCTTTGCTTTACCTATCTTAGAGGCATTATCTTGCAATACACCTGTTGTTGCGTCAAACATTCCTTCTCTAACAAGTATTTACAGCGGATACGTAACGTTTGCATCACTTGAAAACATCGATGACTGGGTTAATAAAGTTCAAAGTATAAAAAACTTAGTAACGAATTGGGAAAAAGTGAATGAGTTTGTTAAAAGGTTTTCGTGGGAGAATTTGGTTAGTAGGTTAGAAGGGGTTTACGAAAAATCGATGTCATGAGCATGAAGAAAAACATCGCAAAAAAAAGCTTGGTGTTAGTATCGCTTCTTCTTATCGGGAAGTTTTTAGCGTTTATTAGAGGACCTGTAATTGCATCTCTTTTTGGAGCAGACTATAAAACCGACGCATTTTTTGGTGCGTTAACAATTGCCACAATGCTTTTTGCTTTTATTGCTCCAACAATCACGGCAAGTATAATCCCATACTTTATCCACGAACAGAAAAAAGAAAACGAAAACAAAGTATGGCAAAAGATAACGGCGATGCTTGTACTGTTTACCGTTACACTAGTTGTTTTCGCAGCAGTTCTTTTTGTAGCGGCACCGTTTGTCGTTAACATCTTTAGCCCTGGGTATAGTGAGCAAACCAAAGAGTTAATGGTTAAGCTTGTTCGAATTTTATCGCCGTTAATTATACTTATGCCATTACAGTTTTTTGTTACGGCACTTCTTAACGCTCAAAAAAGATTTTACTTGCCGGGACTATTGCCAACCTTAAGCAACGCTTTAATTTTAATTGTGATTTTTGCTTTTTATAAAGCATGGGGGATTAACTCTGTCGCTTGGGGAGTGCTTTTAGGCGCGATTTTGCAGTTTGTATTGATTGCTACTGCGATTTATCCAAAGCTTAGATTTTCAACAGATATGTTTGATGGTCTTAGGGGCGCATTGCTACAAATTGCAAAGATTGGTACTCCTGTTTTTATTGCTGCTGTAGTTTTTAATCTTAATTTTATTGTCATGCTTAACTTGAGTTCTCATCATGCCGGCGGGACATATAGCTACCTAACTTATGGAATTAGAATCCAGCAAATCTTTTTGGATTTGCTTTTTGCATCTTTTGCCACCGTGATTTTTCCGTATCTATCAGACTTATCGGCGTTATCTGATATGAAAAAATTTAAAGAGATTGTTATGTATGGTATTAGGGCATTGAGTTTGATTTTGCTACCTATTACCGCAATGCTCGTTGTTCTTAGGGTTCCAATAGCTTCGTTAATTTACGATAGAAGTGGTCAGGTTAGTGAATTAGTTAGTGGGGTTAGTTTAGCAATGGCGTTTTTTGCGCTTTCACTTGTTGCATTTGGAATAGGTGAGATTGTAAACCGCGCGTTTTATGCCAAAAAAGACTCTAAAACTCCGCTTGTCATAACGATACTTGGTGTTTCATCATCAATGCTTTTTTACTTTTTGATAGGGAATAGTTATTCGGGAATTGGATTAGCTTTGGCGTATAGTTTCGGCGCGCTTACTACTTCGCTTATTGGGCTAATTTTTATTCACAAAAAGTTTGAGTGGAACGGTTTAGAGCTTATTGCATTTTTTCTTAAGGCGTTAATTGCAAGCGTTGTTGCGGGGTTTGTTATGTATTTTGTGTATTTGTGGCTTGTAAACGGCGTGGTTCGATTTGATGTTACAGGACTTATTAATCTGTTATTGATTTTAGTTTCTGGAGTTATTGCTTATTTTGTCTCTTTACTTTTGCTTAGGGTAAAAGAGGTGGGGATGGTTCTGGGTCTTTTAGGTAAGGCTATTAAAAGTGACGAAGGATAAAGTCCAAGTAACCAAATCACAAACGGAACAAACAAATTACAAACTACAAATCACAAACAGGTTTACAGTCAAGTCTGCCGAAATCCTAAACTCTACAATACTGTTTGTAATTTGTGACTTGATACTTGAAATTTGTTTGTAGTGTTTCTTATTTGTGATTTGATGCCTGTTGTTGTCAAAGATGTACTTCCTTGTCGGCTTTTAGATCGATATTTGTTAATTCGTGGGATACGATGATTATGCTTGTGCCTTCATCTTTTAGCTCTTTAATAAGCGTTATTATTTTTCCTCGGTTATCTTTATCTAGCGCGACAAACGGCTCATCTAAAAGCAAGAGCTTGGGTTTTGAAATTATTGCTCGTGCAATGGCTAAGCGTTGCTGCTCTCCGCCAGAAAGTTCTGAAGGGTATTTATTAAGTAAGCTACTATCAAACCCAACACGTTTTATTGTTTCATCAATTACTTTACTTAAGTTAGTTGTTAAACCTCGATTGTTTTGTGCGACTAGGGTCAGTTGCTCTTTGGCGCTCATGTGAGGCCATAATGCTAAATCCTGAAATAACAAACTAACATTTCGTTCTTGGGGTTCAATTAATATTTGTGGATTATTTGCAAACTTGCCTTGGATATAAATTTTACCGCTATTAGGTTTAGTTAATCCTGCAATTATGTGAAGTAAGGTCGATTTTCCAGAGCCAGAGACACCTCTTACTAAAAGTAGCTGTGTTTTGTCTAAATCAAACGAGAGATTAGATAAGACTTTGTGCTTTCCAAACGATTTGCTTAAACTTTCTACAATCAGCGCTTTTTTATTACTCATTGTTACTAATCTTATCAATAATTACTTTTGCAAGCATTAGCGTTAACAAACTCGTCGCTAGTGTTACAAGGATTAGCGAATTCATGAGTGCTTCTGAACCATAGTGTAAAAGGATAAAAAGGCGTGTGGTTATTGTTTGAAATCCCGGTGGTTGTACTAGTAAAGTTATTGGCAATTCTGTTAACACTAGCCAAAAGGAAACTGCTCCCACAAGGACAAACGTTTCTTTGTAGTAGATTTTTAAGATAAGTAGCTTTTGCTTTAGCGCAGATTTAATACTAAGTTTTATTGCGTTAACTTGGTTTGGCGGAATTGTTAGCGATTTTGCGTAAAAGAACTCGGCAACTAGCGGCGCGAAGTGTAGGGTATAAAGTACGACCAAAATTAGTGGTGTTTGATATACGAATTCTAAACTAGGTCGGTTAA
>JALWZS010000041.1 GCA_027002475.1 bacterium
ATTATGTAATATGCCTTTATTCCGTATTTGGTATGTGGCATCTTGATATCTCGAACGATTTCAACTCCGCTTTTTTCTAAAATCTTTATTGCATCATCAAGGGATTTTTCGACTTCCGGTGCTAGATTGTTAATATATTCGCTTGGAATTCCTACTCGTAATCCTTTAATATCCTTTTTGAGAAACTGTGTGTAATCTGGAACCTCTACACGTGCGCTTGTTGCATCATTAACATCAAAGCCGGCAGTAATGTTTAAAACATATGCATTATCCCAAACAGTTTTGGTAATATGACCTATTGAATCGGTTGATGATGTCATTGCAATAATTCCAAAACGTGACACTCTACCATAAGTCGGTTTAATACCTACTGTATTTGTGTAACTTGCAGGAAGGCGGATACTACCACCGGTATCGGTTGCGGTAGCAAGTGGAGTTAAACCTGCAGCAACAGCGACTGCCGAGCCGCTTGACGATCCACCAGGCGTGTGTTTTAAGTTGTATGGATTTTTAGTTTCTCCAAAATCAGAATGTTCTCCTGTTGCGCCATGAGCAAACGCGTCAAGGTTTGCTTTTGCCAGAGTTACAAATCCATTGTTTTTTAGTTTTGAGACACTTGTAGCATCGTATGGAGGAATATAGCCTTTCAATATCGCAGATGCTGCAGTTGTTTCAATGCCTTTAGTTGAATATATGTCTTTGTGAATAACTGGAAGTGGCTTTTCATTGTTATCGATGTGCTCCATAATCTCTGCTTCACTGCGAGTAGTAATTAGCGAGTTGAGTTTTGGTTCACGCTCTTTTATTCTTTTAAGATAGTCTTTAAAAAGCTCTTTAGCGCTTAGTGTTTTATCGTTATACCCTTTTAGAATTTCTTTGATTGTGTACATACTAATTTCCATTTAATACGGAGCTTGTTGTGATGTAATCCCCTTCTTTAGTTTTTGCGTTAGATAGCACGTCTTCTTGGGTTAGGCATGATACTACTTTGTCTTCTCTTAGTTCGTTAACTTTTCCTGTTACTTGAAATGTAGGGGCAACGTTATCGGTATTAAGCTCGCTAAGTTCTTCTATGAATTCAACGATTTTTTCTAGCTGAGGCGCTAGGTGGGCTTTTTCATCACTTGTTAAAGGCAGTTTTGCTAGTTTTGCTACGTGGTCGATATCAATTTTCATAAAAAGAAGTATAACAGTTATATGTCTTATTCCAAGTGCTTGTGGGTCCACGCAAAAAGGTCGGTTTTACCCGACCTTATATGCGTTTAGAGTAGATAAGTTTACTCTGATTTTTCTTGAGATGTTTCTGGTTTACTTTCAGTATTAAAAGAGACCTTAACATCCTTACGATCTTCTTCAGCAGCTTTAAAGAATTCTCTCTTAGTAAAGCCAAACATTCCTGCAATTAGGACATTAGGGAACATTTGAATCTTTGTATTGTAATCGAGAACGTTTTGGTTATAGAACTGCCTTGAATAAGCAATCTTATCCTCGGTGTCTGCTAATTCTTCTTGTAACTGCTTAAAGTTTTCGTTTGCTTTTAATTCAGGATAAGCTTCTGCTACAGCAAAAAGGCTTTTAAGAGTACCAGTTAGCATGTTATCAGCCTCTGCCTTTTGCGCAGGAGTTTGTGCGTTCATAAGCGCACTGCGTGCTTTAGTTACATTCTCAAATACCTCTTTCTCGTGTTTTGCATACCCCTTAACCGTTTCAACAAGGTTTGGGATAAGGCTTGATCGTCGTTTTAGTTGGACATCAATGCCAGACCAGCTTTCATCAACTCTTAATCGTGCTGTAACTAGCTGGTTGTATAAAAACCAAATATAAACAACAATAGCAGCAAGCACTCCAATGATAATTAACGCTGTCATATGTTAATCACCTCCTTCGATAAACTTCTTTGAACACTATAGTAAGGTGAGTAATTTGTCTGCACGAAATCCTGCATATTCTTTTGTGCGGTGTTTATTGTTATGCTCAAACGATCTTTTGCTGCCTGTTTTGCTTTCATAGCTATGTATAAATGCTAGCACTAAATTGACGCAGTCGCAAACTTCTGATAGTATTTGGTTGGTCTAATTGGGGTCGTAGCTCAGCTGGTTAGAGCGCTGCTCTGTCACGGCAGAGGTCGCGGGTTCGAGTCCCGTCGACCCCGCCAGTAGACCGAACTTAAAATCCTATCTGCCCAAGAGGAGGTGAAATTCATTGGAAGAACGAAATTTAAATAAAAGTAATAGTGAGAACCAATCTTCTAACCTTAGCAACATCCTCATTGGAATACTACTTATTGTAATTGCATTTTTAGCGTTTAATTTCTTCAAAGCTGAACCAACGAACACTAACGAGAATGCAGCTGTAATAACTACGAAACAAGAGCAAACTACTAAAGAGGAAGCGAAGACAGAGGAAAGTAAAGATAAAGATAGCGCCCAAAAGACGACTGACAAGAAGAATGCAAAAGAGTACACCGTGCAAAAAGGAGACTCTTTGTGGAAGATTGCAGTTCGCGAGTTAAACAACGGTTATCTTTGGACAGAAATTGCTAAAGCAAACGACATTGACATAAACAATGCCGACAAAATAGAAGCTGGTACTGTGCTGCAAATTCCAAATGTTGCTGGTGCGAAAGTTGATGAAGCTTCCAACAAGAAGGATACAACTGTCTCGAATCGAATATACGTAGTCAAAAAAGGCGATACGCTTTGGAGCATTGCTGAACATTTCTACAACGACGGATTTCAGTGGGAAAAAATTCTTAATCTGAAAGATAACAAGATCGAATTCTATACTGCACGAGATGGTCATAAGTATCCTTTGATTGAGGAAGGCATGGTTCTAGTTATTCCAGACGTGGAAAGTAACTAGATCAAGCGTTTGTATTTAGTGACACTAAACTCGCTTGTGCCTGGCGAGTTTTAGTGTTGTGTTGTAACATATATGCTAAGGCGGGATTAGTTGAGCGGTTCAACGTCACCTTCCCAAGGTGGAAAGACGGGTTCGACTCCCGTATCCCGCTCCAACTATTAATAAGTCGTAATGTCGATTAAATTTAAAACCACATTAAAGGGAAAACGGATAACTCTTAAGCAAACCAAGCCGACTATTAAGATGGCTCAAACTATGTTTTCTTTAATTGATAGTGATCGTAAGCATCTTAGTAAGTTTTTATCATGGGTTGATCTGACTAAGAAAGTCGAAGATTCTATGAAGTATCTCTTTAGGAAAGAAGAAGAAACGAAATTGGGTAAAAAGGTGGAATATGGGATTTGGGTCGATGATGATTATGTTGGTAATATCGCTATGTTTGACATTAAAAGCGACACGCGCTCAGGTGAAATTGGCTATTGGGTAGCTAGCAGGTTTGGTAGTAAAGGTTATGCAACAGAAGCGCTTAAGGTCTTGGAAAAAAGATTTCTTTACCCGACTTAACTTTAATCGAATTGTAATTAAATGTCGTGATGATAATGTGGCTTCTGCAAAAGTTGCACAAAAGTGTGGTTATGTTTTTGAAGGTGAGCATCGAGAAGATAGATTTGTTCCTGGCGTGGGTTTTAAATCGACTCTTTACTTTGCCAAACTACGAAAAGAATACGTTGGCTAGGTTGCTCATTTTAGACCTTCTATGTAAAATTACACTATTCAATTGTGTGCCGATGTAGCTCAGTGGTAGAGCAATCCCTTCGTAAGGGATGGGTCAGAGGTTCAAATCCTCTCATCGGCTCCATTTAAAAATGAACTACTTAATAAATAAAGAAAGGATAGGTAGTGGGATTTTATATCTTGTTAGTTTCTTATATGTATTTAATGCTTATACCCTTCTTATGGTTCATTTCCTTTTCGATACGGCATCAAGTTCAGACGGTATATATGTTTCATTTTTACGTGAGTTCCCTACTTTTGGTTTAGTACCGCTAATGTCGATTTCCGCATCTTTGATATTTCTGTACTTGGCAATAAAGATTAGATCATTGTCTAAAAACGTGTTTAATATTTCGCTCTTTTTGGTTCTAGTTATTCCTATACTAACTCTGCTTTTATCTAAAGTATTTATGGCACCTTTTATAAATATATCTGGGGCGGATACTGGGACTGGTGTTCTTGGCGTTAACCTAGCTACATCTAATATGCCTGTTTTCTTCAACTTAATACTGTTCTTTTCGGTACTAGCATTTTTAACACTGTTATTTGCTAGGAAACGGTTTACTCAGCCATCTAGTTCCTTGTCCTCAAGAGCTAAGAAGTGGCTATTAGTGTTTACTACGTTTATTGTACTTCCAGTGATTGGATTAAGCGCTTTTTCATACATGCGCTCATTTGAAAGTGATTTTGGATATACAAAGATGCAGTCAGAAGTTAGTTTTCATATTTATCGCCCCGATCTGTCCAACACTAATTGGGAAAATAGATCTTTCTACAAGAAAATAAATGCACCAGCAACAAATAATTCTGATGGTGTGCAGGCAGCGTTCTCAAAACCTTTTTTCGAGTCCTTCGACGCTTCTGAGGGCACGTCAAACATTATTGTTATCCAAAGCAAAGTCGGTCCTAAGTTTGACTTAACTTCCTTCATTGCAGAGTTTATTCCACATGGTGACTCTAACGTGGAGCCTATCACTACTGTAGGGCATGCGGTTAGTATAGCTAAGGATTTAGCTATTCAGCACTTAAAAACTAATGAGAACGATATATACTGGCTCGTTTTTACTACAGATGATAACGTATTGGTTGTTATTACAGGCGTTTCTACTGACTTAAATGACCTCGTGCAGTTTGCAAATTTACTATATTAGCGGCTGAAGGTGCCTCTGTGCTATAAATAAACTAAGTGGATAAAAAGAAAAAAACTATTAGCATATTATTGCTGCTTGTTAGCGTGTTCTTCACTTTATATGCTCTAGTTGCGGTTTTCGCTTCTGTTGGTCTTGAATATTGGGTTAGCCTTTTAACAGAAAGCGACTTATTTTACTCTTTTTTCCACGAGTTCCCAATGTTCGGTCTTGTTCCGTTATTGTCTATACTAGTTGCCTTTTGGTTTTTCTACTTAGCTAGTGTGGCAAAGTCTAACTTAAGTAAACGGTTTAATCTGGCACTCGTCTCATCTTTTGTATTGCCACTAATGACAGTTGTTTTATCTTGGTTTTGGATGGGACAATTTATAAGCGTAGTAAAGGAAATCCATGTAACAAGGTTGCCAATAAATCTGTTTGTTTCGTATGTAGTGCCTGGATTATATCTTTTAACTCTTGTAGTTTCTTTTTTGACCGCTTTACTTCTAATTCGTAATAAAGATAAGTTCTTGAAAGAAGAGGGAAAAAGCTCAGATGTTTCGAAACGATGGATTATGGCATTTTTTGTGTTTCTTGTAGTTCCGATAATTGGACTAGTATCGTTTTCTTATATAAAAACGCAGGAAAAGGATTTTCATTACTCCACAATACAATCTAAAGTGAATTTCCATGTATATAGACCTAATCCTTCTATGATGGGCGGCTTAGAAAACCGTGTGTACTATGAAATTGTGGATGGAGACGAAGGTGAAGAAGTCCAGTCCGGCTATGGTTTTCCAATTTTACACTCTTTGGCAGCAGCGCCATACGGTCACTACATTTATATGGCACAGCGAGGAGTTGACGACTCGTTTGACTTAGATTCATACACTCAGAAAATAATAGAAGACGATAAAAGCGGCACCGTTGAAAAAATAGATTCTTCTAACGTCAATATTGATATCGCTAAAAAGATTGCGATAATCCATACGAAAGACGGAGATATAGAGTCGTATCTAATTGAAATGGTAACTGACGATAATGTTCTAATTACTATTAGTGGTGTCTGGTTGAATGCCCCACAGGATGAGCCATTATTAGATGAGCTTGTTGAATTTGCTAATTCTCTGTATTAATCAATTTCCGCGCGCAATATTCTTTTTTCTGATAAAATTAATTACATAGCTAATGGCGAGGAAGTTTAAGAGAAAACAAGTAAAAAGAGTTAGAACCTCTTACACATACAAGCCTAAGTCAACTCTAAGTGATACTGAAAAACGTGTCTATCGAAGTGTATTCCTAACGTTTGTAATAGTTATTGCTATTGCTGTTGGACTTTATGTTTGGGGTACGGATTTGATCTTTTCAATAGATAATCTGTGGAGAGAGCATAATCCAGACAGTCAAGTTATAAACAGTAATACAGATGACACGGTACTCGTTCCGCCAACGGTCGATCCTGTGGCATTGTTTACTCACAAGGACAAAATAGATATAACTGGGTGGTCACAAAGTGGTAAGGAGGTTGCCATTTTTGCGAACGATAACGAGATCGCAAAGGTGCTAGTAGACTCGAATTGGCACTTCGAGTATGCTGGCATAGAGCTTAAGGAGGGGGAAAACAAAATTTACGCTAAAGCGGTCGATGGAGATAAGTACAGCGATAAAAGCGAGGTCGTTACAGTAACATTAGATACAGTTAAGCCAGAGCTTGAGTACACGATTGGTGAAATAGATCAAGAAAAGGCTCAGGTTGAGATCACTGGAAAAACAACTGGTGCAGATAGGCTTTTTATTAACGACCGTCGGGTTATTTTAGCTAAAGATGGAAGTTTTTCGTATACTTTTCATCTAAAAGATGGCAAAAACAAGTTACACTTTTCAGCTGAAGATTTAGCGGATAATAAGTTAGAGAAAGACGATGTAGTGACGTTTGAAGCTCCTAAAACTGACTCCGCAGAGGTAACTCCAGAATCTAAAGAGACGCAGGATCAAACGCAGTAATATGTTTGCCAAATCTAGGCTACTAGCCGTAATTTATGGCTTAATCTTTTTTACGATAGCTCTTGCACCGCTTTATGTAATCAGGTGGACTTATTTTTCTTCGTTCCCTACTACCCTGCTTGAAACTTTGATATTGCTCACTACGTTTTTGTGGTTTATCTACAAACTTAAGCAAAAAGACTTTAAATTGACCTTACCCCCTAAACGCTTCAGTATTGTGATTGGTCTCTTTTTTGTAGCAGGCGTGATATCAATATTCTCTTCATTTGATCTAATCCTCGGATTAGGTCGTTTTAGAGCCTTTATCCTTGAGCCGCTTGTCTTTATGCTAATTCTTCTTGATCTAGCTAAAAGCAAGAAATATGTAGAAAAGATAGCATGCATGGGACTTTTTACAGCTGGAATTTGGCTTAGTTTACTAGGTATATTGCAAAAACTTGGCGTAGGCATTGTAACTGCTGACCAAGCATATAGAGCGCACGGAGTTTATAACTCAGGTAATCAACTTGCGCATGTCCTTGGTCCTTTAGTGTTAATTCAGTTTTATCGTTTGGTTAACGGGAAACGTAAGACAGTGGATATTGTATTGTTGCTAGTTCTTTTTACCAGTTTTTTGCTTACAGATTCATTGGGTGGTTTTATTGGACTAATAGTAGTTGGCTTGTTAATTATTTTATTTGCTAAATTTCATAAAATTAGCCATATACCAATTTTAAAAGTGATCCTTATTGGTGGTACATTGGGATTTTTGTTGTTTTGGTGGCAGATAAGTGCTTTTACTCCAAAACACATAAACCCTTGGGATCGAAAAAATAAGAGCACCACAACGGTACGACTTTGTTTATGGGAAGGGACTAAAAATGTATTGAAGAAAAATCCGCTATTTGGTACAGGTCTTGTTGGGTTTTCTAAACAGTACTCAAAAAACTACACTTGTGATGCCGAAGGGCTTGAGGAACCAGATAATATAATACTTCTGTTTTGGACAAAGACAGGTATTTTGGGCTTGATGTCCATATTGGTGTTACTCTTTATGATTTTTTCTACAAAAGAAGTGAGTTTAGTTTACAAGATACCGTTTGTTTACGAATTCATTCACGGATTAGTTGATGTGCCGTATTTTAAGAACGACTTAAGTTTATATTGGTGGGTGTTTTTTGCCGTTTTTACAGTTACTTATTTAAAACGTAGGAAAATTTTGAAGGGGGTTATGACTTTGAAGCGTAGAGGTAACGCCCAAGTATAAACATGTAAAGCGCAATAATCCATGTGTAATACAGCGAATTAACAAACATTGAATGTATAAGTAATGCGAAAGTTGACGATAAGATAAGGGCAGAATATCTTGATCGTATCCCCTCCACAATTATTACAAAAAACAGTGAGAGTATAGAGAGCAAACCAAGTATTCCGCTAGTTGCCCATGTAAACAGTAGAGAGTTGTCTGCTCCTGCGCCTGCATGCCCGCTTGGTTGGTTTACTCCCCTTTCGTCTCTAAAGTATCCTCTGTCTTCTTTAGCATATCTCATTGCGTTAAACCCAACTCCTAAAGCTGGATTGTCTTTTATGATAACTAAAGTTTTTTTGTAATCTTCAATTCGTAGCTTCGCGGTTGCATCTATTTTAAATGCACCAATTACACGCGTTCTGACTCTTGGAACAAAAGCAAAGGCTAAGACTGCTGCTAGTATCATTCCTATAAGGATTTTTTTATCTCTGAGTAATGAAAATATACCTACGCCAACGACTAAGGCTAAGTATGTACTTCTAGAAAACGTTAAGAGAATGATTGATGTTACAAACAAAATTGCGAGCGTTAACCGAAAACTTATGACGCCTTTACCATTTAATTTGCTGTAAAACTTGCTTAACAGAATAAGTAGGAAAAGCACTAAAAATCCACCTGCGTAGTTGGGATCAAAAAATGTTGAAAGGACGCGGTAGTAATGCGGATCCCAGCCATGCGATACATATTTTGAAAAGTCAGGAAAGAGTGCTAGTTGGAATAAGCCAAACAGTGCAAACAGTACTCCGCCGATGTATATTATTTTGTCAATAGCTTTAGTATTGTGTTCTGATACATCTTTAATAACTCTAAACAAACTCAGGTAAAGAATTAGTCTCACCCAATAAAAAGATGCAACAATAAATCTACTTGATACTAGCCACGAAAGTGAATTTATAAGCGATATGCCTAATACTCCAATAAACAAAGCGATGAATATATCAACTAGTTCTATCTTGAAACTCTTAATAGACACTCGCCACAAAAACCAAGAAACTAAGAGTAGTACGACGAACACATCACTTAGGTAAACACCGCCGCCACTGAGTGAATTCCCCGCTGGTAACCTGCCCAACTGTCCAATAATTACCGAGCAATAAAATCCATAAACTAATAATTTTGTTAGGTTAAAGAAAAAGTTTTTGCCTATAATTACTTAATTATATCTGACATTTATAATACTATCTATTAGTACTGATGCTATAATTTTAAAGTGCCTGGCTATAAAAAGCTCTTTCTTTTCACCAAAAACACAGTATTTCAAATACTTTCTCGTGTCGTTACAACACTTACATCGTTAATAATAATACGCTTGTTTACTAACTACACTGGGATTGAATCCTATGGGTTGTATCAAACTGTTGTTATATATACGTCGTTTTTTTGGATATTGACAGACTTTGGGCTAAATGCGCTCTTTGTGCGCGATATAAAAAAAGAGCATGAAAAAACTTCCGATATATACGCAATAAATCTATCAACTCGTATTTTCATGGGATTACTGTTAATGGTTATTGCTCTTTTGGGAATGCTACCTATGCACTATTCTACAAGTGTAAAAATTGCTATCGTTGTTTCCTTGCTGACAATACTATCTCAATCAATATTTGGGGCAAATGTTGTATTGTTTCAGTCTAAGCTTAAGTATAAATATCATTTTTTCGCATACGCCATAGCGTCTGTGGTTAACCTGATTATAACGTTTGTTGCTGTATCTATAACTAAGTCTCTACCAATACTTGTTCTAGGGTACGTCGCTAGTAACATAACCCTTGCTCTAAGTAGCTTTTACTATGCAAAAAAGGTTACTACAGTTAAGTTGGTAATTGACGTAGACAAAAGTAAAGAATATCTAAAGGCTACAATACCGATAGGATTGAGTTTGTTTTTTAGTTTAGGGATAAATAAAGTGGACACGCTAGTTCTTAGTACAGTTAAACTAACTAGCGGTATGGATAACGCTACTGCAGTTGCAATTTATGCATTAGCATATAAAGTATTTGAGCTTGCTTCAGTCCCCGCTGTTCTGTCAATGAATACTTTGTACCCAATGATTGGAGAGTTCTTTGCTCACCATTCCAGAAATCAGACGATAGAGGTCATAAAGAAAGTTTTTGCGGGTATGCTTTTAATGGGCATAGTGGCAACATTGTTTGTGTATATCGCAATGGACTACTTGTATGAAATTATCGTTCCGGGAATAGACTCTTTTATCATAGATGAAGTAAAGAATGTACTCACAATACTTATCACGGGATTACCATTATTTTACCTTACAGTAATACCAATGTACTTGTTAATTCTTTTTAAAAAGCAACGATTTTTGTTGTATGTTTACCTTAGCGCATTTTTAGCTAGTGTTCCTGCTTACTTGATACTTATCCCAAAGTACTCTTATTATGCAGGTGCCATCATAACAATAGTAACTGAAGTCTTTATACTACTAGCTCTGTACAGTGGGGGTTTTATATTCTTGCGCAACGTAACTAGCGAGAACTAACTATATACTTGTATAATCGAGAATGTGAAGAAACTCGCAATAATAGTTGTAAACTTTCATACAGAAGAAGAAATATTAAACCTTAAAGCTGCCTTAGATAAACAAGTAACTGACTTTGATTGGTCATTGGAGGTAAGAGATAACAATAAAGATAATATTGGTTTTGGTGCAGGGATAAACAAAGCCGCGCAAAATGTGGACTCTAGATACTTCTTGTTTCTTAATCCAGATACCAGTTTCATAGAAAAAAATACATTGCAAAAAATGGTTGATTTTGCGGACTCTCATCCGGAAATCGGTGTGTTCACTCCAATGTTAATTGATTTTAATGGTAATATACAATGGTCTTTTGGTAGAAAATTAACATTAGTTGGGTTAATTGCTGACAAGCCGTTGGCGTTACTATATAAATTTTTCCAATCTAATAAATTGATAATGCGGTTGTTGGCTAGGTTAAATGTTCGTTATGATCTTAATAATTATCACGACGATATTGACTGGGTGGCTGGTACTGCAATGTTTATTAGATCTGACTTATTTAGAAAACTTGGGGGATTTGACGAAAACATTTTTATGTACTTTGAAGATGTAGATTTGTGTTTGAGAATAAAGACTCTTGGTTACAAGGTAGCCTACGTACCAAGTATC
The DNA here is from genome assembly GCA_027002475.1 of bacterium. Classification (GTDB taxonomy): domain Bacteria; phylum Patescibacteriota; class 4484-211; order 4484-211; genus JALWZS01. The sequence continues at coordinate 11,201 of JALWZS010000041.1, forward strand.
CGGATTAAGCACAGAGTCGGACAGTCACACTCAAGCAATTCTTCTAAAGCACAGATGTACTACAAGAGTCAGACTTACTTTTTCAAAAAACACTATAGTCCAGTAACACTTATGGTGTTGCAGTTACTTCGTTACCCATATAACTTATTGAATCTAAAGTACATTCTCAATCGTTATTAGGTGTGATTAAACCACTTAATTCTATCAATAACTCTTCATTATCGTCTGGGGCTATAACATTGTTTATTACTTCACCACAATTTTGACACTTATAGACAATTTGCGTTTTTTTCTTTTTGATTACAATCCCTATCGGTTCAAGCACTCCCCTACAGCTATTTGCCCTATCTCCTGGCTCTATATCGACATGAAGACCATGCAGACAATAATTGCAATGATCCCTTGAACTTGTTGGGTGTGGGTGAACCTCTTTGCCACAGTTAATACAAACAAAGGATTGGTTGTTCTTTATAAACATTGCGTTAGTATGATTTTATTACATGCTAAATTGGGTTACAATGTGACAATGAGTAATGATAAGCTAAAGTCGGCAATAACGGTTATCGTTGATTTCATCATAAATATATCGCTCTCGATAATAATTTTTTCATTTATATATTTCTTTATTGCTCAACCTCATCAGGTCGACGGAAGTAGTATGAAAAACACGTTTTATAGCGGCGATTATCTAGTCACCCAGAAAGTTAGTCTTTACATTCATGGTGTCAAAAGAGGTGACATTGTTGTTTTCAAATACCCAAGAGACCCCAGCAAAGACTATATTAAACGGGTAATTGCCGTGCCGGGGGACACGATAAAAATTAAGGATGGCAAAGTTTACCTAAATGGTGCTGTACTTCATGAAGACTACGCTATTGGCAAAACAGAAGGTAAAACCTTCCTTAGAGATGGAGTTCCGTATACTCTTCCTGAAGGTCAATATTTTGTTATGGGGGATAATCGAGAAGCTAGCAGCGATTCCCGCGAGTGGGGACCTGTTCCACGTGGATATATTATTGGTGTAGCAGTCTTTAGATACTGGCCACTTTCTAGAGTATCTCTAGTGCAGTAACGATACTACGTCTCCTTCGTTAACTGCGTTTATTAACTCACTATCTTG
>JALWZS010000042.1 GCA_027002475.1 bacterium
ACTTTAACATGTTTTTGAAAAAAACGTTACATGATATAACTATCTAATATGCAAAATACCGTAATAATACTAGGAGGGGCAGGCGGAAGTGGTCGCTCCACCATTGCAAAGCAGTTAGAGGAAAGGTTTGGGTTTAGTCGGACGTATGGAGGGCTTAGGCAAGTAATAAAAAAGCTTAATTATAAAAATGTTGATAGCGCCGTGTCTGACGAGATCCTAGTAGATTTTCAAAAAAACTATTTACCAAATCATCCCGAGATTGACTTAGAACTAGATGCAAAAATCCTTTCATTTGCCTCTAATACTTCTGGTAACGTGGTTATAGAGTCTATGACGTTAGGACCAATAACAAAGCGCCTAGAACTTCCTTATATTAGGGTTTGGGTTGACGCATCAGAAGAGGTGCGACTTAGTAGATTACTAAATAGGCATAACGATAAAAATCTTACTAAGAGTGAGTTGAAAAAAGTCTTAGAAAAGCGAACGCAAGATAATAGAAGGCGTTATGAAGCCTTATATGGTTTTGACTTTTTGAATTATCAAAAATACTACGAGGTGGTCTTTAATACCGAAAACGTTAAGTTAGAGGCTATGGCAGAAAAACTACTTGATTTACTAGATGAAAGGGGATTAATTAGCAAAGATGAGTAGTGAAAATCTTTTTGTAATTTCTGTTGGAGGTTCGTTAATCTTTCCTAATGATGCCATTAATATTAGGTTTTTAAGTGAGTTCACCGCAACAATTAAGGAGTTTGTAAACGAGGGATATTCGTTCGGCTTAGTTACTGGTGGTGGGCAGCTGACTAGACACTACCAGAATGTCGTCAAAGAACTAAACCCTTCAGTTACCAGCGAAACGATGGATGAGGTAGGGATCGTGCCAACAAAGTTAAATGCTACGGCTATTATTGCGATTTTAGGAGAGATTGCGTATCCAGAAGTTATACCCAACCCAACTGATATCCCTAAAAATGCAAAGCAGTTTAAGGTTATGGTAACAGCTGGCTGGAAACCTGGCGCTTCTACCGACTATGACGCGGTGTTGCTTGCGTTCTCCTTGGGTGTTAAGACTGTTATTAATCTATCGAATATAGATTATGTTTATGATAGCGATCCTAGAAAAAATAAAGACGCAAAACCTAGAAAAACAATGAGTTGGACAGAGTTTGAAAATCTGTATCAAGGCGAATGGAAGCCTGGTCTTAACTTGCCTTTTGATCCTATTGCTGCCAAGTTTGCAAAAGAAAACTCAATGAAAGTGATTGTGTGCAATGGGAATGACTCGAAAAACCTAAAAGACATCATCAAGGGTAGAGAATTTAAAGGAACAGTGATACAGTAAATATGTAAAAAAGATAAAAAGTATGAGTAAGTCAGATAAAACCGATAAGCCTAGCATTATTATCGACTTTGATAGCACAATTTCGTCAACGGAGTTGCTTCCCGAGATGTTTTCTGTTGCTCTAGAGGGTAGTGATAACGCCGATGAGATAAGGCAAAAAATAGAGGACATCACTAATCAAGGTATGGAGGGGAAACTCCCCTTTGATGAGTCTTTAAAAAGACGAATTGATTTATTACCACTCACTAAAGGCTTATTGGAGCTTATGGTACTACATACATCGACACTTATCTCTGAAAGCTTTAAGAAAAATGTAGACGAACTTAATAGTAACTATGACCTTCATATTGTTTCTGGCGGTTTTGCTGATGTTATTGTTCCTGTTATGGCCGAATATGGAATATTTCCACACCAAATACACGCAAATAAATTTGTATTTGATGGAGATGAATTTAAGGGGATTGATACATCAAGTCCTTTAGTTCGCGAAAAAGGCAAAGTTGAGCTCGTTAAATCTCTTGGTTTGGGAGAAGATGTGGCAGTTATTGGCGATGGCTATACAGATTATCAAATAAAAGAAGCTAATCTTGCGAAATACTTTATTGCCTACGCCGAACATGTATATCGAGACTATGTGGTGAGCAAAGCCGATTTTGTTGCAAATACTTTTGACGAAGTTGTGGCGATATTAAGGAAAATATTTTAAAGACATGTCGTTTCTTTATCAGCTTGCTAGTGCACCAATAATGTTAAAAATTTATCTGGGGAACGATGTATATCACTGGATATTATCTAGTCTTATATTTCTTGCTAGTATCGTTGCATTTTATTTTTTAAAAACTGTAGTAATAAACAGTGTCAAAAAATTGTCCGAGAAAACCTCCAACGATATTGATGACTTACTAGTTACACTTCTTCACAAGATTAAGCCTTTTAGTTACCTTGTCGTTTCAGTTTATATTGCATCGCTTGTCTTACAATTACCAGTTCTTATAAGAAACATCGTCTTTTACATAACCCTTTTAGTAATCGTATGGCAGATTGTGACGTTATTAATCATTGTTTCTGAATATATTCTGAACAAGGCGTTTAAAGGCGATGAAAAAAGTGGAGCAGTTAGCACTTTGCGTTTTGTTATAAAACTTTCTATCTGGTCTATTGCCTTGCTTTTTATACTTTCGAACTTTGGAATTGATGTGACTTCACTTATTGCAGGACTTGGAATTGGTGGTTTGGCAATTGCTTTAGCATTACAAACGATTCTTTCTGATCTTTTTAGCTCATTTGCAATCCTTCTAGATAAACCGTTTGTAGTAGGAGATTTTATTGTTGTTGGGGAAGATATGGGTACTGTTGAAAAGATTGGCATCAAAACAACTAGAATTCGCGCATTACAAGGTGAGGAGATTGTTATATCAAATCAGGAGTTGACTTCCGCTCGCATTCAAAACTTTCACCGTATGGAAAAAAGACGAGTTGCTTTTGAAATTGGAGTAATCTATGAAACCTCAAACGAAAAACTTGCAAAAGTTCCAGAGTTAATTAAAAAGGCTATAGAAAATATTGATAGTGTTACATTTGATAGATCGCACATGGTGCGTTTTGATGCATCTGCCATAACATTTGAGTCTGTATTTTTTGTTAAAAGTCCTGAATATAAAGACTTTTTAGACGCGCAACAAGAAATATTGCTTAAGATAAAAGAATACTTTGGTTACGAAGGAATTAAAATGGCATATCCTACTCAGACTGTTTATCTGAAAAATGAGTAATTTCTAATTCACCTTGACTTGGTGATGGCTGAGCGTTGTCATAAATTGTTACCGGTTGATCTTCTTGGACGGTTGGAGTTGTTACCGTTTCTTCCGGTTGGATGGGAACTTGAGGCTTACTATATTGGGCAGGTGTTTGAGCTTGCGGAGCGACTTCTGGGACGTCTGATTGTACTGGATTAGCTACTGGCTGAGGACTCTCGTATTGCACGGGTGCTTGTTGCTGGTTAACAGGTGTTGGTTGTATCGTAACGTCCGTATTGTTTACTGATTCATTTTGTGCAAGATCTGGGTTGGGCTGGGCGTTAACAACTGGTGTTTGTGTTGGTTGTGTTTGTTCAAAGTTAGAGGTATTTTGTTGTGGCTGTTGCTCTGGTTCTAACTGCGATGCTTGTTGTATAACGTCTTCTTGTGCTCTAGGAGCTATTGGGTTGCTTGGTGAACTTTCTTGTTGTTCGTTTTGGGGGAAAGGTGTTGTTGGAACAAAGGCATTTTGAGTATGGTGCTTACTACTTGGTGTAGTGGGTCGTATGATTCTTTGTTGAATTTCTTCTTCACTTAGCACTTCCGGGTGAGCGGTAGGATCCTCGCTATAAACAACAGAATTTTCAGGAATAGGCGAAGGGGCGTTTTGCTGCAAGCTTGCTTGTTGGTTGCCGGTGTCCGTTTGTGGTTGTGTTATCGATGACATATCTTCTGGTGGAAGGATTTTTTGTACACGTGCTACAGTGCCATTAGTAAATCTTACTTTAATACCTCGAGGGTGATAGTTCTTATTGGTTAAAATTTCGGCAACAATACCTTTAGATAATTTCCCAGTTTTATAGTTTTTTTTCTCGATTGCAAGGACCTGTTGACCTATTTTAATCTCGTCTCTGTATGGAATGGGGCGATCCATATACTTAGTATAATCTACACGTGAAGATTTTGCGAGTTAATGTAAAAGCCCATCCAAAGTCAAAACTAGTACAGGTAGAAGAAAGAGACGGTGTGTATCATGTCTGGATTCATGAAGCTCCAAGTAACGGCAAGGCTAATGAAAGCGTGAGAAAGGTTTTAGCTAAGTACTTTAAAGTAGCAAAGTCTGATGTAGTTTTAGTCAGAGGACATCACTCTAGAGCTAAAGTATTTGATATTAGAAAACGCGGTTAGTGTCTTTTGCGTCTTGGTCTAGGAGGTGTAACTGTTGGCTTAGGATTTGCATGAATTTCATTGATTATTACAGCTGCTCCGGGTTCAAACTTGCGGTTAGGGTCATGGTGCGTTAAGTGAATTAATCCGCCGTGCCTGTTCCAAACATATTTCCCACTTATTTTTAGGGTGTCTCCTTCTGCTAGGTGTAATCTTTTGCCATAATCGAGGTTATGTACAACTAAAACTGTTTGATCACTCATTGGAATTTGAACAACAAAGCGTTGATGCGGAATGCCAATAGTATCGTCTGGCAGTACTTTTATAATTTTTCCAATTATTGTGATGTGGAAGTCGGTTATATGTTTTTTATACGCTTGTTTTACAATTTTATTTCCGTCGTAGTTAGCAAGTCTTTGCTCGCTAAAAGTGCGATAGGGCATGTATATATTGTATTAAGATAGCCTAATTTTTAAAAGACTTAATATTTTAGCGGAATACGTGTATTATTAAGGAGTGAAACAACTTAGCCATATTTTATCCGTAGAATTCATCCAAAAGCTAATTATTTATTTTTTAGTTCTTCTGGAGATTTTTCTAATTATGCGTGTGTTTCTAAAGGCAGCGGCAGCAAACGAAGCAGCGCTTTTTGTAAAATGGATAAACGGTATAACTTATTATCCGACACTGCCTTTTATTGGGACGTTTAATAACATTTTTATTCAAGGCTCTGAGATTGAAGTATCTACGATTTTTGCAATGGGTGTATATGCTATTGCTGCATTTACAGTTATTGCGTTTGTTGAAATGTTTAAAGCTCCATCTAAGCGGAGGTTTTAATATTTTAGAGCGGCTCTTCCAGCAAAGACGGGATTTGTTAGCATTTCTTCTATTCGAAGAAGTTGATTGTACTTAGCTACTCTGTCAGTTCGAGAAAGTGACCCTGTTTTAATTTGACCTGATGCAATTCCAACTGCAAAATCTGCAATTGTTGTATCCTCTGTTTCACCAGATCTATGCGAAATTACTGTTGTCCAACCTGCATCTTTTGCCATTTTTACAGTATCAATAGTCTCCGTTACAGTTCCAATTTGGTTTAACTTGATTAGTATTGAATTAGCTGACTTTTCGTCAATTGCACGATTTAAAAATTTTGGATTAGTAACGAGTAAGTCATCTCCAACTAATTGAACTTTTGAGCCAATTCGTGCATTAAGCTTTTGCCAACCATCCCAATCGTTTTCGTCAAGTCCGTCTTCAACAGATGCAAAAGGATATTTGTTAACTAATTCGTATAGCCAATCTATCATTTCGTCTTGAGTAAACTCCTTGTGCTCAGCTTTTAATATGTATCTTTGTTTTTCTTTGTCATAAAACTCTGACGCTGCAATATCTGTTGCAAATAGAATATCTTTGCCGACTACATAGTTCGATTTTTCTATCGCTTGCGTAATTAACTCTAAAGGCTCTTCGTTACCTTTTTCTACAAGCGGAGCAAAGCCACCCTCGTCACCAACTGTAGTTGCATAGCCTCGCTCTTTTAAGACATCTTTTAACGAGTGGAAAATCTCGGATCCCATTCTAAGCGCATCAGAAAAAGTCTTAGCGCCAACTGGCATTATCATGTATTCCTGAATATCTGTACTAAAACCAGCGTGTCGTCCTCCGTTGATAATGTTCATCATTGGAAGGGGTAAGGTTAAGGGCTCCTGTGTTTTTGATATCTCGTGAAAATGTTTGAATAATGGAATACCGAGTGACTTTGCTGCAGCATGGGCGTTCGCCAATGAAACTGCTAGAATTGCGTTTGCTCCAAGATTTGATTTTGTATCGGTTCCGTCGAGCCGTAGCATCGTCTCATCAATTAGGCGCTGATTGTATGAGTCAAGTCCGGAAACGGCTTCTTTTATGACCGTATTTACATTGCTTACTGCTTTGCTAACACCTTTACCATGAAAGCGAGTAGTATCATTATCACGAAGTTCTAAAGCCTCTTTTTCTCCCGTGGATGCGCCAGAAGGAACTGCTGCTCTGCCTAATGTTCCATCGTCTAAAATAACGTCACATTCAACAGTGGGATTTCCGCGTGAATCCAAGATCACTCTTGCGTGAATGTTGTTAATCTTCATACTCGTTTAATTATATAGAGAAATAGCACTTTGCAAAGAGACGGTTTCTTCGTTAGTATAAGTAAGTTAAGGTTATGATAGAAAACCGCTATTCAAATTTAGGCATCGCGTTGTTTGGTGGTTTAATCTTCGCTGCGTTCGGTTTTTTCACGTTACTAAATCAAACACTTATTGGTACTGTAGCTCAAAGTATTAAGGTTAAAGGCGATGTCGTGTTAGCAAATGAGTTTCCAGTGTATATTATTCATGATGCGCCAGCGTGTGTTCAAAACTATACAAGCACTAAGCAGACTTTTGCCATGCAGGCAATAAATAAGGCGATTTCCAAGCCAATTACGTTAGAGTACTCAGAAAAAGATATTGACTTAAAACTTGGTTTAACGCCGCAAGCACTGCACGATATTTTAATCCCAAGTGCTAAAGATAGTAATGTTCCCTTCATTCTTGATAAAGGCGCTTTTGCGTCTCTGGTGAAACCCATTAAAGAAAAACTTGATAAAACTACCAAGCTAGAAATAAATGGCAAAGTAAAAACAGTTCCGGATAGGGAACTGTCTCTTGACTCGTTAGAGTTTAAGTTGATGTTGGCGTTAATAAATCGCTTAAATGGCAAGGATATTAAATCTATAAACATGAATTCATCACTGATTGAATTACCATCAACAAATGGCGAGCTAGCAGATAAATATATCGAGGTGGATAAATCCCAGCAGCGGCTTTATGCATGGGAAAATGGGCGAGTTGTTAAAAACTTTGTTATTTCGACTGGACTTTCTGGTCCTACTTATTCTGGAATGTTTAGAATAAAGAACCATATAAAAAACCCATGGTCCTCTGTCGCAAACGTATGGACGCCCTATTGGATGGCTTTTACTTATAACTCTGATGCTGGTGCTTGGCTTGGGTTTCATGAATTACCATACTGGGACGGACCAAACGGCGAAAAAATAAGGAGACCTTTTGACACCTTAGGTAAACCTGTAACTGGTGGATGCATTCAGCTTGATATTGGCGATGCTAAAAACTTGTATGACTGGGCAGAGGACGGAATGCTTGTCTTTGTGCACGAATAAAAATTTCCCCCGTTTCACTCCAGTGCACTGGAGTACGGGAGTGAGATGTTCTGCGCTGCTTTGCGCCAAATTCATTGTGTGTGAGACTTAGTTAAGTGTTGGGTCTTGACTTAAGGTTACTATCGTACACTAGAGTACGATAGCGAGGATAACCTAAGCGTTTATTTAATATATCGGTAGTTTTCACTTAATATATTGATTCAATGTATTAAGTTATTTAACTTACTGCCGAAAAAAGAGTGGTATTCTTGCTGTATAATAGCTTTACTAAGTTTTATCTTTATCGCATAAATTTGCGTGGTGGATGTAGCTCAGTTGGTTAGAGCGTCGGGTTGTGGTCCCGAAGGTCGCCGGTTCGACCCCGGTCATCCACCCCAAATGTGATACCACCTTCAGAAACATCTAGTATTCGTTGATATGCAGGGCTTAACGTGTGGTTCAGAAAGCGCTAGGAGATTTATACTTATCATGTAGCTTTATACTGGTGGGCGTGCGCATTTCGTAAAAGAAGACAGATATGCGTAAAGAGCTAAAAGGATAAAAGCTAATAATGCGCTTATCACGATTCCCCAAAGCATCTTCTTCCTCATGTGGTGTTTTTGCTTTTTAAAATGTATATACTTAACGGCGTAAAAAATTGCTAGAGCTATGAATCCTCCTGCCAAGAAGAGTGTTAACAAAATAATAAGCCTAAATAAGTCCACAAAGACAGTATAGAATAGCCAGACTAAAGAAACAACTGTTATTAACAGATACCAAGAACTGCATCGCGACCAGTATCCATCATTAACGTTGTACCAGCAAATCCACGATTGTTAGGATTAAGGAGTCTAATAATAAAGCTAGCTGCTTCAGCATTACTTAAAACTCGATCTTCTTCTGTAAACACTGTTTGGGTTATTCCTTCCGGTAGTATCTTGCCACCATGAATATTTATTGGACCGAACATTAATGCCGTCCCTGTAATGTTTTCTTTCATAAAAGCCGAGGTTATGTTTTTGGCTACTTGCCCGACCATAGCTTTAGTTATTGCATAATCATAGCTGCGTGGCATTCCTTTTATAGCGGCATTGCTGGAAATTAGAACAAATCTTCCATGTCCTAACTTTTGCATTCCGGGAATTAGTTTATGTGATAGAAGGAATGGGATTTTACCGTGATACAGCACTGCCTTGTCAAAATCTTCTTGCGTAATATCAAAATAGCCCTTAAAACTTGGGTAGCTTGGAAGATAAAGTACGGCGTCAAAATCTCCATACTCGGCGGACAACTCATCAATCCATTGAAAATCTAAATCCTTGCTTATGTCTAAGATGATTTTGTGTAAATTGGGTAGTTCCATTGACATGAATTGTTTATGGCGAGGGGAGTCTTCTTCTATTGCCACAGCAACAATATTAGATTCCTTAGGTAATTGTTTTATTACTTCTTGAGCAACAACATTAGACCCACCAATTATCAGCACGTTTTGCATAGAAAGAGTATATCACTTACACAAGTGTTAGAATTGATATAAAGTATGAGCGATAAAGAACATCTTCTTAAAGCAGTGGAGCTAGCCAAAAGATCATTTGAAAATGGAGAGTTTCCTGCTGGTGCCGTTGTTGTTTGTCCTGATGGCAATGTTTTTGAAAGTGGCAATTCGTATGGTTGGAATCACGCAGAAGCTCAGGCGATAGATAAGGCACTTACGAAATATGGCCCATATCTAACCGAGTGTACTCTTTATACGACAATGATGCCTTGTGCTGGTTGTTTATCCAAAGCATACTGGGCTGGTATTAGAAAAATTGTCTACATTTTGCCAAAAGAAAGCGTTACTTCATTTCTTTGTTACGAAGGAGACTATAGTCCGAAAGAGCTAGCTGCAACATTTCACCAAGCAATAGAACTTACGCAAGATAAAGCTCACTACGATGATGTTCTTGGCCTATACAAAAAATGGGAAAAGAGGACTTTAGGTTAAATCGTCGGTAAAGCTTTGATAATGAACTAGCTTCCTATCAAAATATAAGAATATTTTCCAGTTAATTTTCGTATAGCTTCTACAACTAAAATTGATGCAAATAGCACATACGGGTAAACAATTAGTACTGCCCAATAGGGGATATCTATACTATGATTTTTTTGGTACATGAAGATGAAATAAATAAAAAAGTAATGCACCAAGAAAATCGAGTACGACTTTTTGCTTAAATAGACAACAGCTTTTTTGAATAGTCCGTCTTTAGGTTCATAATCGATAGTTACAAGCGCTAATGCTAAAAACGAGCAGAGGACACTCCAAATTATGGATCCATGCGGAGTATAGTCTCCAATTTTATAAAATATTTGAATGTTGTTAATTAAAAATACTGCTCCTAGGCTAAGCCATATCCAGCGCTTATATCTTTTGACTAGCTGTTGATTTTCCTTGCTCTTATACCAAATACCTAATGCAAAAAACAATATCCATGCGATTGGTAGGCGGTAAAAGAGTAAGTCGTTAAGCCTAAACTGGTATAAATGAATGTTATAAAAGTTAAATGTATGATAGATCCACTCATCTATCGCCATCCATGTTAGTTGAGCAATAGTCGCAAGCATTAAAAGTGTCCATTTCTTTTTAAACAAATTCCACCTAACAAAGAGATATCCAAGTATGTAAATCATAATGATAAGAGGGATAAAGTAATATCCATAACCGTATCCCAAAATGAAAGAAAGTACTGTCTTAGGCCAATCTGAAATCTTCCAAGAATACCTAATAATTAGCAATGTGATTGCGAAAATCGAGACAAAAGTGTAGGGCGTCATAACGCGGATTATTTTTTGTTTAAGATATGAAAAAGACTTGTCGTCGTGGAAGAAAAATCCGGCCAGAAATATAAATAAAGTAACTGCAAACCTAAATATTGTATTTATGTATTCCTTTATAATTACTTCATTTGGACTGCTGGCAAAACTTGTAAAGATGTGTGCACCTAGTACAGAAAGAATTGCTATCGCCCGAATTAAGTCATACTTAAATATACGTTTTTTGTTATTATTTTCTGGCATGTCCTCTTGGGAATTCTAGCATAGTAACGGCAAACTCTTAAATATTTACGCGATTACTATTTTGTGTGCAACATAAACATACATGAATAAAATTGTTTAGCAGCGTAAAAAATTTTATACTCATAAAGTAGGGGGTTAAAAACGTAGGTAGGCTACTGTAGTTAACAGTCTATAGTTAGCGAGTTTCTGTCCATGTATATATTGGGCTTGATATTATTCGAGGTGCATTAAGTATTAACTTAGGGTTAAATATGAAGTAATCGCTTGGATAGTCGTAGTTGTTTGAAATGCTTCGATTTGAGATATATGACGCTCCGTCTATAGATGCTTGAGTGGGATTAATTCCGGTTACAACAGATCCTTTGATGTTTAAGCGCTTATCTGTTCCATCTCCATTCCCGTTAACCTCAAAGTTAGTACCTGCCATAAATAGACCTTCTAGGTTAGGTGTATCGGAGTCATCATTACTACCGACATCAGATGTAACCTCAATCTTTCCTTTAGTTGCGACCATAAGGAACGCTGTTGGTGAGAGTGATATGTCGGAGCGTATCTGTAGATCTCCATCTATAACTATAAGTGCTGTCTGGTCGATGGTCTTTGGGTTAGCTCCTGGTACTAATGCGTCTTTTGTTACATACACAATAACAATGCCGTCACCGTTTGTATCGGGATAGTTAGCTAAGTTGAGTGTTACTCTGTTTTGAGGAGAGTTGAGCGTTATATCTACTAGTCCACTAGTATCAATCAACTTCCGTTTAAGCTCAGCAAAGGTCATGTTCTCAGGTAGGTTTTGTGTGTATGGTTGTGCGAGTTTACCACCAATACTACCTTTTCCTAGGCTAGGTTGTTTGCTGGTGCTCAAAACTCCTGATGCCATGCCGTTTTGAGTTGGGGCTTCATTGATAGCGAAATCTGACTTTATCAGTGTACCGTTTGTTCTTGGAATGTCTATGTTCACACCATCTTCACCACCAACGTAAAGACCTATTCCGTACACCTGTAGCCATGGGTCTGGGTTTCTAGAAAGTGCAAAATACTCATCGCCTTTCTCTATTGCGTAGTTGTAGACTTCACCAGGGTTAACTCCAACGGCAGGTGCACTGACATTTGCCGTTGCGCCTAAACAACGAAAAGTTAAATTATTGTTGGTGTCACCTGTATCGTTTGTATAGCTTATATCGGTGCGGAAGCTTGCTGATTTAG
>JALWZS010000043.1 GCA_027002475.1 bacterium
TAGTACAGGCATACCAATTTATGCGTCTTTTGGCGAGATGGCAGCTTCAGGCGCATACTATATTTCTATGGCCGCAGATCAGATTATCGCAAACCCAAGCACTTTAACAGGATCTATTGGAGTAATTGTTAGTAGCGTAAATTATTCTAAGCTAGCAAACAAATACGGAGTTCAAGACGTCACAATAAAAAGTGGCGACAATAAAGACTTGCTTAATCCTTTAGCCCCTGTAAATGAAGAACAATTAAAGATTATGCAAGATATTGTTGATGAGACGTATCAACTATTCCTAAGTAGGGTAAAAGAAAATCGCAACATTCCACAAGACATATTAGAAAAACTTGCTGACGGTAGGGTTCTTAGTGGTTTGCAGGCTAGGGATAACGGTTTTGTCGATAAAGTTGGCACATTTTTAGATGCAATTGAAGTGGTTAGAAAAGACATAGCTGCTCCTGATGCTCAAGTTGTAGAATATAGGTCAGGAGCTTTGTTTAGTGGGATTTTAGATTCTTTGATCCGTAAGCCTCTAATTAATTTGTCTATCTTTCCTTCCGATATTAACGCAGGACTTCAAGGAAAGCTTGCATATATCTACTTGCCATAATGACTCTTATTGCGTACTTAACACTAGCGGCAATAATTGCACTTGTCTTGCTTTTAGTTTTATTACTGCTTAGGGCAGTGCTTCATGTAGATCTCTTTCGTTTTATTCCGACAAGTGTACTTACACTATTAAACAAGCATTCGTTGTGGCTAGCATTTGCAGTTGCGCTTTTTGCGACACTTGGAAGCCTGTACTTCTCAGAGGTGCAAGGCTTGGCGCCGTGTCAATTGTGCTGGTATCAGAGGATATTCATGTATCCTCTTTCTTTAATGTTTCTAATTGCCGCATTACGACATGACAAAAATGTGGTGCGATATGCGCTGCCTCTTAGCTTATTTGGCTTAATAATTGCTTTATACCAGGTGTATATTCAAGTGTTTCCCGAGAGTGCTCTTAGTTGTATTGCAAACGGTATATCCTGTTCAGATATAAACGTTAATTATTTTGGGTTTATTACAATTCCAGTGATGTCTGTAGTGTCATTTTTGATGGTAATAGTAGCCACAATACTGCCAAGTCTTAATTTAAGTAACACTAAGTAGATACTATAGTTGCTAAGGCATTTCAAATAACATAAACTAAGATAACTGCCAGAAGGGGGTGATAATATGCAAAAAGAAAACTCCAACAACATGGGAATTCCAATTGCGATAATTGTCGCTGGAATGCTTTTGTCGGCTGGACTTTACTTTGGTCTTCAATCAAATAATTCCCAAACATCAGGAGGCGGCTCAGACACAAACAACCCTACAGTTGCTAAAGAAATGCCAACACAGGCACCATCGATTGTGGACGTCTCAATAGATGACGATGCTGTTAAAGGCGACGCTAACGCTCCTGTAACAATCATTGAGTTTAGCGACTATGAATGTCCATACTGCAAACGATATGTACAGCAAACCTATCCTGACATTATCAAAGATTACATCGATACTGGCAAGGTAAAGTATGTGTTTAGAGATTTACCTCTAAACTTTCATGATCCTGCTGCCACCAAAGAAGCAATCGCAGCAAATTGTGCAAGAGATCAAGGTGATGATGAAACTTACTTTAAATTTCACGACCTTATATTTGAGAATACTGCCTCAAACGGCACAGGTATTCCTGATGATAAACTGGTTGAGCTAGCTGAATCTATTGGTCTTGATGGCAATAAGTTTAAAGCTTGCGTAGATGACGAGGAATTTAAGGATGAAGTTTCCAAGGATTTGGACGACGCACAAAAAGCAGGAGCCACAGGAACGCCAACATTCTTTATTGGTAAATCTACCGATAACGGAACTATTAAAGGTGAGATGCTTGTAGGCGCTCAACCATACGCAGCATTTAAAGCCGTTATTGAAAAATACCTACCAAAATAGGTTAAAGCATGACAGCTTTAGAGATAGGCACCTAAACGGTGCCTTTTCTCTATCTAGGGACAATAACAATCGCATTAGGTAACAATCTTCCAGGTCCTACTCTATAACTTCCGGCAATATACATGGCCGAGGAACCACCACCATCGATGTTTAATGCGTATGTAGCACCTAAAGCTTTTAGCACATATGCAGCATCAGGAACAGTAGCTGAGCTAATGAGAGCCAAGTAAATATTGGATCCATCTGTGCCAATTGCACCTCTAGTTCCTCTTACGTCTGCTTGATATGAATTAAGTGCTGCTGGATTTACCGTAATTTGCCCTGCAGACAAAAGGCTTGGGAAGTTAACTATACCAGCTGTCACAGGTTGACCCGCATACGATTTAGATTCATTCAAAAATAGGGGAGTCGCACCATTAAAAGCGGCTAATCCTAGTCCATTCCATGAAAGGCTACTTTCATTTATCCATTTATGTAGGTTTGAATTGTACACAGCAAAATCGAACGAGTAGGTTTTATTAACACAAGAAGAGTAATCGGGTGGGCAGAAATATGTGCCGTTCATTCCAGCATACGCGTGATTTTCTGCAATGTACTCATGTAAGGGTTTAGCAGGGCAGTTGTTTGTACAATCACTTGAGTTAGCTGTAACGGTTTTAACTGCGTACTTACTAAGAGGTAATTTGATTAGGTATGTAGAAAATACACCTTTTGGTGTTGAGACTAATTGATAAGAGTAGCCAACTGCAGGCAAGACTTGCCTTGGTACAGGGGTAGGAGTTGGTGTAGGTAAGGAGGCGAGGTATTTTTCATACTCTTTATCTAACGTTTCCAAAGTGTCATCAAAAGTTTTATCTAGCTCATCGTATTTTTTATCCAAAAAAGAGAGCCCCCAATCATTCATCGAATCTTCAATCTCTGTGGTATCGATGTTTACGGCTTTATTCCGCTCGATCTTTTTTACCGTGTCCTGATATTTTTCGTACAGCTTATCGATTGTATCTAGTCTTTTACCGGATTCTGTAGATTTTAATTCATTGTAGGCTTTCTCTATTTGTTTTTTGCTTTCTTCCAGCTTTTGTTGTTCTATTTGTTGAAGTTGTAGTTCGTATAAAGCGTCTTCGTAGTTTGTTTGTATCTTTTTATAGTCCTGACTAATGGAAGCACTTTGTTGCTGAAGTTGCCGAATATTGTCGTTAACCAATGCTGATTGTGTGTCTGAAAAATAGACGAGTTTAGTAAATACAAGAGCGGTTGTTACAAGAAAAAACAAAACTAGACTTAGTTTAAGTAGTGGCCAATCGGTGTGCAAAATACTTTTTTTGGGCATTACGTTTATACTATCTTAGGGTTTGATTATAAGCAAATTTTTGTTATAGTTTAGGCGATATGCGATATTCTAGGCTCTTTGGGAAGACCGTAAAAAACATTCCAACAAATATTTCCGCAACTAGTCATAAGCTTTTGTATCAAGGAGGATTTATACGTGAGCTTTCTTCAGGTCGCTATGAGTTTTTACCGCTTGGCATGCGCGTATGGAAAAAAGTCGTTGAGCTAATTGATGAGGAAATGGAAAAGATTGGATCGCAAAGAATAAGCATTCCGATTTTGCAGCCTATTTCATTCTGGCAAAAATCTAACCGCGATAAAGCATGGGGGAATATGCTAATGAAGCTAAAAGACGCAAGAGGCGCTGAGTTTGCTTTAAGTGCTACGGGTGAGGGAGTAATTACTGAGATGGTGGCAGGCACTAATCCAAGTTATAGGGACCTCCCAATAATAGTTCATCAATTTATTATCAAATTGCGTGACGAAATGCGTGCTAGGGGCGGACTACTTAGAACACGTGAGTTTGTAATGAAAGATGCTTACTCTTTCCATGCAACTGAAGAAGATTTTATGAAAACTTATGAAGACTTTTACAGAGCATATAGCACTATTTGCGAAAAACTGGAGTTACCATACAAGGTTGTACAAGCGGACAGTGGTGCCTTAGGTGGAGATTATTGTCATGAATTTCAAATCGAATGCGATGCTGGAGAAGATGAAATTGTTACCTGCGATTCATGTGATTATGCTGCAAACTTAGAAACCGCAGAGTTTGAAAGAGAGGAAATAAATGCAGACGAAGAAGTTAAGGAATACAAAGAGGTGCCATTGCCAAAAGAGGTTGAAACAATACCTCAACTAGTAGAGCACTACAAAATGCCTGCCTCAAGGTTTATTAAAAACGTGATGTATAGGACGAAAGAAGGGAAGTTTATTATTGCTACAGTTACAGGAAACCTGCAAGTTAATACATTAAAGCTAGCGAAGGCTCTAGGGTTAGAAGAAGATGATTTAGAGCAAGCAAGCGATGAAGACTTAGCATCAATTGGTTCTAAGCACGGGCATTTACATTCATGGGGATACGAAGAACACAAAGATAAAATAACGTTTGTAGTAGATGAAGGAATACTTAAAGCTAGAAACCTTTATGGTGGATATAAAACAGATACAACCGATCCGCAGAACGTAAATTATGGTAGGGACTTTAAGTCCGATATTGTTGCTGATATTGCAAGTGCTTATGAGGGTGCAAAATGCAAAAAGTGTGGCGGTAGACTTCATTTAACACAATCGATTGAATTTGGGCACATATTTAAGTATGACCATTTCTATACAAAACATCACGATGGATACTTTACCGATAAAGACGGTGGCAAAAAGCTTATGTGGATGGGCGCCTATGGAATTGGCATTGGTCGCACGATTGGTACTGTTGTAGAAATTCACCATGATGATAAAGGTATTATTTGGCCAGAGATTATAGCTCCATACAAATACCATTTAGTAACACTTGGTAAGGATAAGGAGCTTATGGATAAATCTGAAAAGATTTACGAGATATTTAAAAACCAAGATAAAGAAATTTTATGGGATGACCGAGACTACGCATCAAGCGGCGAAAAACTAGCAGATGCAGATCTTATTGGGTGTCCAATTCGAATTGTTGTGAGCGCAAGGAACGATAAAGAGGGTGTTGTTGAAGTAAAAAGACGAAATAGCAAAGAAGCGTTAAAGGTTAAGTACGAAGACGTTATTACACTATAGCTACAATGGATAAAAAACAGCTGCCCGGTAGTATCTCGTTTTATGGCGCAAGTTCTGTTTATGGTGTCTCTGATGCTAAAGGTGGGTTCGTTGGACGCTTTAGATATTGGTACGACCATCACCGTGAAAATGGTGTTGTTTACAATATGGGAATTCCAGCTGAAACAACCGATGAGTTAGTAAAACGATTTAAAGATGAGCATAAAAGAAGAAATTCACACCTAATAATCTTTAAAGTAGGCACAAACGACGCACATAGAGAAGGAGGAACTAACAAAAAGAATTACGTTCCTAAAAAAAGATTTCTAAGTAACGTGCAAGAACTCATAGAAACCGCATTAAAAACTGCACATGTAGCATTCATAAGTCCGTACCCTGTTAACGACGATGCAAACCCTCACGGTAAAAACGCTTATTATTTCACGCAAGATATAAAGGAATACACGTATGAGCTAAAAGACTTTATTAGACAAAACTATGGACTTGTATTTATAGACATATTTAGTGATTGGATTAAAAACAGCGATTACAAAAATGCTTACTTATCTAATGACGGATTACACGCAAATGGGAATGGTTATCAATACATTGCCGAAAGGGTTCAAGAAGCGGTCTTGCAAAACTTTAGTCACTTTTAAATGCTCTTTGCACCTCCCGCATGCCTGATGCAATCGCATGTTCCATTTTGTGTATGAATGTGTCATCACTTAAGTTTCTATAGTCCTTATAGTTTACGATCTCATTTACCTTAACGTGATACGCATATTCACGTCTATCAAAAGTTAGGGAGATAGGAAGTATTGGTAACTTAAACATCCTAGCCGTTCGCAAAAAACCAGATTTAAATGGCACTAATCCATAATTTGTATCGTCGAGAAAATAGTGCGAGTCAGCCCCCTCAGGAAAAAAGACTATAGCGTGATGGGTTGATGGAAGGGCTTGTATAAATGTTGCAATCCGTTTCATCTTATTAGTACTTCGTTTGTCTATTACGATATTTCCCCAGTACCTTCTAACCGCATCTAATCTGCGAACAGTTGCATAACTTACCGTATGAATAAGGAAATCCTGATCATACATGTATTTTGCAATAGGGTAGTGTCTTAGTATAAACGGGCTAATTGCATGAAAGTACAATGTGGTTGGAACAATACCGAACTCTTTTATCTTGTTTGGATCGTCTATTAAAACCAGACTCGGTGTTGCGATATGGTTTGCAATAACAATGTAGTTAGTATTTTGCGAGATCTTTCTTACTCCCGTGTATTTAACTGGAACTAATGCTTCAAGATCTTCTATCGTTTGATAATAAAGATCAAAAATACCATCGTAATCTTTGTCATCTAGTAACTTAAAACTTTTCTCATAAAACTTGGTAAAAAATACACGTAATTGTTCTCTCTTATCTGAATTCATCTTTAAAAGCAGTTGAAGTTTTAGACTAATCGGTTGGCTTTACAACCTGTATGTGTAGCTCTTCTAGTTGCTCTTTAGTTGCTTCGCTTGGAGCATCCATAACTGCAGTTTGCCCTGATGCTTGAGCAGGGAAAGCCATAACTTCTCGTAAGCTAGTTTCACCAAGAATTCTATACAAAAACCTATCAAGTCCCGGTGCAATTCCACCGTGCGGTGGGACACCATAGGTAAACGCCTCAAGAAGGTGTGTGAATTGTGCTTTTTGCTGCTTAGTAAATCCAATTAAGTCAAATATCTTTTCTTGGATTTTTGCATCATGAATACGAATGCTACCACCACCGACCTCTGAGCCGTTAAGCACCATGTCATGCTGCAAACCTCGAACCTTTAATGGATCTTTATCAAGCATTTCTATGTCATCAGGATGCGGAGCTGTAAACATGTGGTGCGAAGGTGCGTACTTAGCTTCTCCAGAGCCATAGAAATAGTCATCTTCTGATTGTTCTGCAAATAGTGGAAAGTCGATTATCCATGCGAATGCTAACTCGTCCCAATCATCTTTGTTGTCTCTAAGGTCTGGTTTATCAGAACCGTACTTTTCCATAGCTTCTTTATAGGGAATTCTAGGCCACGGTTTTTGCTTGATTCTTTTTTCTGGGAACAATGTTTCCACAAGTTGTGTAAACATTGTTTCAGTTAGTTCTAAAATATCGTTTTGAGTAACAAATGACATCTCCATATCGACTTGCGTAAATTCACCGTATGCTCTATCTGCACGTGGATCTTCGTCTCTAAAGCAACGTGCAATCTGGAAATAACGTTCAAATCCAGCAACCATTAACATTTGTTTATATTGCTGTGGGCTTTGAGGCAAGGCGTAAAATTTTCCTGGTTGTTTTCGTGATGGAACTAAAAAGTCTCGCGCACCCTCAGGTGTTGTTTTGGTAAGAACAGGAGTTTCAATCTCAATAAAATCGTGCTCATACAACCAGTTGCGGATAAACTGAGTTACCTCGCCGCGCTTTCGTATGTTTTTAGTCATTCGCGATCTCCTAAGATCAAGATATCTGTACTTTAAACGCAAATCTTCATCGATCTCGTGACCATCTGTATCTAGTGGAAATGGGGGAGTTTCTGCCTTGTTTAATATAATTAGTTTTTTGGCCTGTACCTCGATTTCTCCAGTCTCTAACTTGGGGTTAAAATATCTTTCTCCTCTTTTGCTGACTGCACCATGAACCTCTACAACAAACTCTGGTCTTAACTTACCAGCTTCCTCTAGTAAGTCTCCTGAGAAGACAACTTGAATAAGGCCACTTCTATCTCTAACGTCAACAAAAACAACATTCCCGTGCTTTCTAAATGAGTCTACCCAACCTTTGAGAATTACATCTTCTCCGACTTTGTTAATGCTTTCTCTTGCAGTAATCCTTGAATGTTGCACGAAGTAAGTTTATCACTAAGAACGCAAAATGAAAATGTTTATATGACGTCAGACCAAATAGCAAACATATCTAGACCGTTATGGCCAGAAAAGAACCTATCCAAAACGATATAAACATAAAGAGTAACCAATAAAACAAATAAGACGCACAGTGCCCACTCATACAAAGAGCTCGGTAATATCGGGGTTTTAACCCACCACACAATTAGCTCACCCCAGCTTTCTTCGTCTTTGTGTGTAATTTTTTCTTCGGCGACAACGACTTTCTTTGTTTTCTTTGATACGAGAGCTTTTTTAACCTTTAATTTGGGTGTTCTTTGACTAATAGTTTTAGGTAGAAGTTTTAAAGACTTAACTACTTTGCGTTTAAATGAAATGGTTGAACGTGATAGTTTACTTAAACTCAAGTAGAAAGTTTTGCCGACAAACTTTAGTGTTAGTTTTGTTAAACCACCTATCCAATCAAGGATTTTTACCAGTAAAGTAAAGGTGTTTTTAATAAGTAGAGCTAGCGAGTATAAAGCATTTTTTACTTTATACAAATTGGGAACTTGTAAGCGCTTAGCTAATACCTCATCAGGCAAAAATGTTATCTCTGCTGATAAAACACTTATGCCAAGAGCCACGTACAAAAACAAATTAGAGTATTGCGGGTTTTGTAAAGATAGTAACAAGATTGCAAGCGCTGATAAAAGTAGTATTAGTGTTACATTCTTTTTTTGCATATGTGGCGCCAATTATATCACTATAGGGCGTTTGTTTAAAGTGTAAAAAATGCTACAATCCTTTACATGAAAGAGCCAATTGCACATCCTGACTTTCCAATTGAGGAATCGAATACGCTTGAGTTTTGGAAGGAAAAAGGGATTAGAGAAAAGTATATTCACAAGAACGACAATTCAGACAAAAAGTTTCGCTTTTTAGACGGCCCAATAACAGCAAATAACCCTATGGGAGTTCACCATGCTCATGGTCGCACAATAAAAGATTTCTATCAGCGCTACTACAATATGCGAGGATACAAACAGCGATTCCAAAATGGATTTGATTGCCAAGGCCTGTGGGTAGAGGTTGAAGAGGAAAAGGATTTAGGATTTAACTCAAAGGCCGATATAGAGCAGTATGGTATAGGTGCATTTTGTTCATCATGCAGTGCGCGAGTAGATAAATTCAGCAAAGTACAAATGGAGCAGTCAAAAAGGCTTGGTATGTTTATGGATTGGGAACACTCATACTACACAATGAGTGAAAGGAATAATTTGCATATTTGGCACTTCTTAAAAAAAGTTGATGAAAAAGGTTGGCTTTACAAAGGTGTTGATGCGATGCCATGGTGTACAAGGTGTGGCACGGCGATTTCACAACACGAGCTTTCAGATGGGGGATATAAAGACGTAACCCATGAATCGATTTATCTACGGTTTAAGCTGCAAGACGAGGCTAAAGAGCTTCTACAAGAAAAGTTTAATTTAGAAGATAAATCAGTTAGCTTTCTAGTTTGGACAACGACACCATGGACTCTTCTTGCAAATACCGCCATAGCTGTTAGCCCTAAGGTTATGTATTCAATTGTTAAATCTGGCGATGAGTATCTAATTTTTGCGAGTGCTAGGTTAGAAAAGGTCGAAGGTGACAAGCAAGTGGTAAAGGAGTTATCTGGGAAAGAACTTCTTGAGTTATTACAAGATATTACTCCTTTGTACTACCATCCATTCAAGCACTTACCTCGCTCCCAAAAGCAATCTGCTAAGCGCATAATTGCATGGGATGAGGTAGCAGACAACGAAGGAACAGGAATAGTTCACATTGCACCAAGTGCAGGTAAAGAGGACTTCGAGCTTGGAAAAAAACTTGGGCTAGGCTTTGATGCGCCTTCGATTGACGAATTTGGTATCTATACAGAAGGATTTGGTGAGTACACGGGAATGGATGTTTTCGACGTAAAAGAAAAAGTCTTTGCCTCATTAAAGAAAGACGGTTTGTTTTACACTACAGAAGAGATATTGCACTCGTATCCACACTGCTGGCGATGTAAACACGAGTTAGTCTTTAGAACAACAGAGGAGTGGTTCATCTCTGTTGATGAAATCCGACCTCTTATGAAAGAGGCAGCAAAAACAGTAAACTGGATGCCTGCCCATGCAGGAAAGAGAATGCAGGATTGGCTTGACAATATGGGACCATGGCCGATTTCTAGGAAGCGATACTGGGGGTTAGCATTACCGTTTTATGAAAACGAAGATAAAACAAAATACTACGTTGTTGAAAGCAAGGAAGAGTTAAAACGTTTAGCGTTAGAGCCTGAAAAAGTAGATAGCTTAAAAGAACTACACAGACCTTGGATTGACGAGATAAAACTAGATGGAAGTAAAATCGTAATTGATGGCGAAAAGCAAGAAGGCGTATGGACAAGGGTTACAGATGTAGGGGATTGTTGGCTTGACGCAGGGATTGTTCCGTTTTCAACGGTTGATTACTTAACCAATAAGGACTATTGGAAAGAGTGGTATCCGTTTGATTTCATAACAGAGTATGTTGCCCAAGTAAAGTTGTGGTTTTATGCAACTCTTTTTATGTCGGTTGCTTTGCAGGGGAAGGCTCCATGGAAAAACGTATTAGCTACAGGGTTTCTTGTCGATGAAGACGGCAAACACATGCACAAAAGCGCTGGCAACGCAATTGCTTTTGATGAAGCCGCCAGCAAAGCAGGAGCAGATGCAATTAGATGGCTTTACTTAAGGGAGAAATCTGCTAACTATTATGGAACTGGGAATCTTCGATTTGGTTATAACATATTAAATGATGTACGCCGCCGTTTTTTGGTTATCTTGTGGAATTCTTACCGATTTATCGTTCAAAATGCCTTGATGGATAATTGGGACTATTCAATGTTAGACAAGGAATACAAATCGGATAATGTACTAGATAAGTGGATAGTTAGCCGAATTGAGAGTGTCATGAAAGTTGCTAATGAGCGATTACCTAAATATGATTCTCCGCTTGTTGCCGAAAATATTGAAAATTTCGTAGTAAAAGACTTTTCTCAGTGGTACATAAGGAGAAGCCGAGATCGAGTTGGACCATCCGTTACAGGACAGGACAAAGAAAGCTTTTATCAGACGTCATTTTATGTACTAGACAAGCTGATTCGTTTATTAGCACCTTTTGTTCCATTTATATCCGAGCAAATGTACCAAAACATACGCACACCAAACCACCCAGAGTCGGTTCACCTAACAGATTGGCCTAACTTAAACGAACAACTAATTGATTCTAAGCTTGAGGAGCAAATGACTTTAGCAAGAAGTGTTGTAGAAAAGGTGCACTCTAGGCGAAAAGAACTAGGTATTAAAGTTCGCCAACCACTAGCGCAAGCTACTATCTATTCAACAACAACTCCCGAAATTAGTGATGAAATCATACAAGTCTTATTAGATGAGATTAATGTTAAGAAAATAGAGTTTGTTAAAAAAGACGTTGAGGAAATGATCGCGCAACTAGATACAAAACTAACACCAGAGCTAGAGCAAGAAGGTTTAATTAGAGAACTCATAAGGCA
>JALWZS010000044.1:0-22102 GCA_027002475.1 bacterium
TAGGTTGATCACTTAGGTAATAGGCGCATAAGAAGTGCTGGAGAACTTACTCAAAATGCATTTAGGATTGGTCTTATTAGACTTGAGAGGAATATTAGGGATCGCCTTTCTGTTGCTGCTGGAACTGTTAAGTTAACACCGAACATATTAGTAAACGCTAGACCAATTGTTGCATCGCTTAATGAATTCTTTGGTTCAAGTCAACTTTCTCATTACATGGATCAGACCAACCCGCTTTCTGAGTTAGAGCACTTAAGGAGAGTGTCAGCACTAGGACCAGGTGGATTAGTGCGTGAGCGTGCTGGTGTTGCAGTTCGAGACGTGCAGCCAAGTCATTATGGCCGAATTGATATCATAATGACTCCTGAAGGTCCAAACATTGGTCTTAACTTGCAGCTTGCAACTTATGCTCGAATTAATCAATATGGTTTCTTAGAAGCGCCTTTTAGAAAAGTTGAACACAAAAATGGAAAGCATATTATCACTGACGAGATTGTTTACCTTGATGCAGACGACGAAGAACCATATAAAATTGCAGAGGCAACAATTCCAGCTAACGAGAAAGGCGAAATTACCGTAAAGACCGCACCAGTTCGTCATAAAGGAGACTTTATTATGGCTCCTGTTGAAGAAATTTCATTTGTAGATGCCCATCCTTCAATTATGACTGGTGTTTCTTCTGGTTTAATCCCATTCATTTCGTCTGACTCTGGTGCAAAGTCTCAAACTGCATCTAACATGAGTAAGCAGGCAGTTCCATTGATTAAACCTAAGGCAGCTCGCGTTGGTACAGGTATGGAAAAGAACGTTATTAAAGACGCAGGTCGGTCCATCTTAGCCAAGCACGACGGTGAGGTTGAGTATGTTGACAGTACTCGGATCGAGGTTAGAACAAAGGATAGAGAGTTAGATGTTTACTACCTCACTAAATTCGAAAGAACAAATGATAACTCTTGCTACAACCACGTGCCACGAGTTAAAAAAGGCGATAAGGTTAAGGCAGGCGAAGCGTTGGTTGATGGTCCTTCATCAGAGGCTGGAGAAATGGCTTTGGGTAGAGACCTCTTAGTTGCTTATATGCCTTGGTATGGTTACAACTTTGAAGACTCAGTTGCTATTTCAGAACGCTTAGTAAAGGACGATGTTCTAACAAGTATTCATATTAAGGAATACTACGCACAGGTGATGGATACCAAGCTTGGACCTGAAGAAATAACAAGAGATATTCCAAATGTGTCTGAAGAGATTTTGGCAAACTTGGATGAAGACGGGATTGTTGTAATTGGTGCAGAGGTAGGACCTGGTGATATTCTGGTTGGTAAGATTGCACCTAAGGGTGAGCAAGAATTAACCGCTGAGGAACGATTACTTCGAGCCATTTTTGGAGAAAAAGCTCGCGAGATTAGAGATACTTCTCTTCGCGTCCCCCACGGCGATTCGGGTACTGTTATTGGCATAAGTATTCTTGATAAAGAAAAAGGAGATGAGCTTGGACCTGGTGTCCTAAAGGCTATTAAGGTTAAGGTTGCCCAAAAGCGCAAGATCTCTGTTGGTGATAAGGTTGCGGGGCGTCATGCTTCTAAGGGTATCGTTGCAAAAATTATCCCTGAGGAAGATTTGCCATACATGGAAGATGGGCGTCCAGTGGATATTATTCTAGACCCAGGATCTGTTTTGGCGCGAATGATTTTAGGGCAGATTTTAGAAGCACACCTAAGTTGGGCTGGAGAAGCTTTGGATGAGTATTACTCCTTCCCCTCTTTTGACATTATGGAGCCAGGAATAATTCAGAAAAAACTAAAAGAAGCTGGGTTACCAGAAGAAGGTAAGGTCACTTTATACGATGGTCGAACTGGTCAGCCTTTTGATAACAAAGTTATGGTTGGATATGTACACATCATGAAACTGCATCACTTAATTGAAGACAAGGTTCACGCAAGGTCCACGGGTCCTTACAGCTTGGTCACTCAACAGCCTCTTGGTGGTAAGGCACAAATGGGTGGTCAAAGGATTGGAGAAATGGAAGTTTGGGCACTAGAAGCATATGGTGCTGCACACATTCTGCAGGAAATGATTACTATTAAGAGTGACGATATCGTTGGTCGAGCCAAGGCTTATGAGGCAATTATTAAGGGGCTACCAATTCCTGAAGCGCGATTGCCTGAGGCGTTTAAGCTTTTAATTAAAGAGCTTAATTCGTTAGGACTAGCAATTGATACTATTTCCTACGATGAAAAGGAAGGCGTGCATGTGGAAGATGCTGCTAAAATCATAGAACAACTCTCAGAAGAAGATGCAAAGCCGTTGACTGGTGACGTACAATCAGACGAAGAAAATAAAGAAGATTCTACGAACGAAGAGGGTGCGGAGAATACAGAATCGGCAAGTGATGAAGAGGGTTTTCAAAACGATGAGCAACAGGAGGAGACTCAAGACTCCCCTACTCAAGAGGAGATACTAGACGATATTAAGGAAACAGAAGGAGAATAATATGTTTGACGCAAATAATTACAAGTTTGACGCATTAAAAATTAGCTTGGCTTCGCCACAGGAAATGAAGTCTTGGTCTTATGGTGAAGTTACTAAGGCAGAAACCATTAACTATAGAACACTAAAGCCGGAAAAAGGTGGATTGTTTGATGAAAGGATCTTTGGCCCTACAAAAGATTTTGAATGTGCTTGTGGAAAGTACAAGAGACAGAGGTTTAAAGGGGTTGTTTGTGACAAGTGTGGTGTTGAGGTTACTTACTCAAGGGTTCGCCGTGAGCGAATGGGACATATTGAGCTAGCAGCTCCTGTTGTTCATACATGGTACTTCAAGAGGTCTCCAAATAAATTGCCAGTAATACTTGATGTTGGTCTTCGTGATTTGGAGTCTGTAATTTATTTCGCACAGTTTTTGGTTGTTGATGTAGATGATGAAAAACGCCAAGAGGTAATAGAAAGGTTAGACCGTGAATTGGAAGCAAAGAAGCAGGAGCTTGAAGAAGAAGTAAATGCAAGAATTGAAGACCTTAAGAAGGAATACGAGGAAAAGGTCAAAGAAATGACTGCAGACAACAAAAAAGGTGAGGGTGTAGAACTAAAGCTTGAGAGTTTGGAAAAACAACACAAGAAAGAAGTCTTGTACTTACGTGATGAGCTGATAAAAAACCAAGATGAAATTGCAGAATCGTTTAAAGAAGTAAAGGAACGTATAAACTCAATTAAGCGCTTCTCCATAATTAGTGAGGCCGAGATGGCTGAGCTTGATTTCTGGGAAGCAACCGATTTCTTCAAGGCTGGGATGGGTGCTGAAATTATTCTTGAAGCAATCAATAAGATTGATTTCGACGAGGAAATAGAAAAGCTAAACGCAATTATTAAGGGCAAGTCTAAAACTAAGCGTAAAAAAGCAATTAAGCGCTTAAAGATAATTAAGGGAATGAAGGAAGCACATATCGATCCGTCTTGGATGATATTGCAAGTTATTCCAGTTATTCCGCCAGAACTACGTCCTATTGTTCAACTTCCAGGTGGTCGCTTTGCTACTTCTGACCTTAATGACTTGTACAGAAGAGTGATTAACAGAAATAATCGTCTAAACGATTTGATTAGGCTTGGAGCGCCTGAAATAATCTTGCAAAACGAGAAAAGAATGCTTCAAGAGTCCGTTGACTCGCTGATTGAAGGGACTAAGAAGATTACTCGCGGTCGAAAGGAACTACAAAGCCTATCCGATATGCTTAAAGGAAAACAAGGACGCTTTAGGCAAAACCTTCTTGGTAAGCGCGTTGACTACTCCGGTCGAAGTGTTATCGTTGTTGGTCCTAACCTAAAGATGCATCAGGTTGGTTTGCCTAAAGAAATGGCGCTAGAGCTATTTAAGCCGTTTGTATTGCGTGATTTAATCCTTGAGGGTTATGCCCCTAACTTAAAGAGTGCTAAACACGTTCTTGAAGCACGTGGTGATGAAGTTTGGGACATTCTCGAGCGAGTAACAAAGGATCATCCGGTACTTCTAAACCGCGCACCTACTCTACATCGCCAAAACATTCAGGCATTTTATCCTGTTTTGATTGAAGGTAAGGCAATAACATTCCACCCTGCGATTGTTGGAAGCTTTGCTGGAGACTTTGACGGAGACCAAATGGCGGTACACGTGCCTTTGTCTAAAGCTGCAATTAAGGAAGCAAAGGAACGCTTACTGTCTGTTCACAACATCCTAAAACTTGCACACGGCAAACCGATTTTTGACTTAAAGCATGATTTATCACTAGGGCTTTATTACTTAACAATAATGAATGAAAAGAGTGATAAAGAGCCTGTGGTATTTTACGGCTCTGAAGAGGTGATGTCAGCGTACCAAAACGAACAAATAGGATTGCATGACCACATTGCAATTCCATTTAATGGTGAAAAGCTAATAACTACTCCTGGTCGAGTAATCTTTAACTCCATCTTGCCTGAAAAATTACGCTTTGCAAATAAAACCGTTAACCGAGACGTTATGAGAGGGCTTATTGCTCAGTGCTTCGATGAGTACGGGCACGAGACCACTATTGAGATGATAGATAACTTTAAGCAATACGGGCGCGTTTACTCTACAGTAATGGGTGCGTCGTACTCTATTGCCGACTTTAAGATTCCTGAAAAGAGAGATGATGTAATTAAAGAAGCCCAAGAAAAGATTAAAGAAATCGACTCAAACTACCAACTTGGGTTAATGACGGCTAACGAAAGGCACTCTCAAATAGTTAAGACTTGGGAGGAAGCTACTGAAAAGATAATGGAGCTTGTTATGGATGATATTGATCCAAATAGCATCATTGGTATGCTTCTTGATTCTAAGGCATTTAAAGCTAACCCTGAAACTATTCGCCAGGTTGAAGGAATTCGTGGGTTGATGGTTGACTCTAAGGGTGTCATTAAAGAGACTCCAATTACAACAACATTCCTAGAAGGACAAACATCTTTTGATGGATACCTAAACATGGTTGGGGGACGAAAGAGTTTGATTGACGTTGCCCTACTAACAGCAGCAGCAGGATACTTAACCAGGCGTTTGGTTGATGTTTCACACGATGTACTTGTTCGAGAAGAAGATTGTGGTACTACAGAAGGTATTACAGTGGTTGATCACCCAGAAGTACAAGACTGGAATCTTGCAGACCGAATAGAAGGTCGAATTAGTGTAAAGACAATCAAAGCAGGAAATAAGGTCTTGGTTAAAAAAGGTGAGATGATAACTCCCGAGCAAGCGAAACAAATAGTTGATGCTGGTATTACTGAAGTGGAAGTTCGTAGTCCCCTAACCTGTCGTACAAAACATGGGGTATGTAGTATGTGCTACGGAAAAGACCTTGGTACAAGGAAACTAGTTGAGGTCGGTGAGGCTGTTGGTGTCATTGCAGCTCAAAGTATTGGAGAGCCAGGAACGCAGTTAACTCTTCATAGTAAACACCGAGCTGGTGCCGCTAAGAAGGAGATTACACAAGGTTTACCACGTGTTGAGCAACTGTTTGAGGCACGAACTCCAAAGGTGACTGGTTTGATTGCAGATGTTGCTGGTACTGTTTCTCGTATTGAGGAAGAGGAAGGACTTTACAACATCTTTATTACAACTGATGGTAAGGCTAAGGATCAAGAAGTTAGAAAGTATGTGGTATTAAACACCGTAAAGGTTCTTGTTAAGGAAGGCGATAAAGTCAAGCTAGGTGACCAAATCACAGAAGGAATGCTAAATCTAAGCGAGATTTTGGAACTTCGTGGTGTTGTACCTTTGCAAACATACCTACTTCAAGAGATTCAAGGGGTTTATAAGAGTCAAGGAGTAAATGTAAACGATAAACACATTGAAATAATTATTAGAAAGATGACAGAAAAGGTCACAATCAAAGAACCAGGAGATTCCGGATTACTACCTGGCGACTACATCGACTTAAACGAACTTAACGAACTTAACGAAAAACTTGTTGCTGAAGGAAAAGAGCCTGCACGAGGAAGTCGAGCGCTACTTGGTATCAGCAAAGCGGCACTGCACACAGACTCATGGCTGTCTGCTGCTTCGTTTGAGGAAACAACCAACGTTTTGGCATCTGCTTCTGTTAATGAACGCCCCAATATAGACAGACTACTTGGTCTAAAAGAAAACGTTATAATTGGGCGATTAATACCAACCAACATTAAGAGCCTACAGGAAACAGAAGAAGAGAAAGAGCCTACTTTGACCGAAGAGGAACAGGAAGCTAAAGACTTCTTTGCTCCTGACGCAGAAGAGGCCTCAAAGTAACGCTTAAAGTTTCCATTAACCCTTTTAGTTAAGCCTTTTTTGTGTATAATTGAGTTATATGCCCAGAAGAAAAAAAAGATGGTGGAAGCCTCGAGTTAAAACCGAAAGTATCGAGTCAATCTTCGCATTACTTTTTATTATAATTGGAGTTGTTTTAGAGATAGCATTATTCGGTGGGACTCTTGGAGCTAGCAACTCACTTAACGATTTAACTCGATTTCTGTTGGGTTCAAGCGCGTTCTTTCTTCCTGTTGTCTTAGTCATATTGGGTCTTAATCTGACTAAATTTAAAAATATCTTTGCTCAGCCAAGAACTTTATGGGCTAGCTTTCTTGTCTTTGTTGGGCTAGTTGTTTTCTTTGGAAGTGTATCAAAAACAGCTGGGGGCTGGATGGGGACAACTGTCGGTTCATTCTTGGCTGGATATATCACTCTAGCAGGGGCAGCGGTTATTGGGCTTAGCTTAATGATAATTGGTGGACTTCTTGGGGCTAATATGAGTCTTAATGAGGTTGTTGAAAAAATACAACCCATGTTTGCATTGCTTCCAAAAGTTGATTTAAAGAGAAACTCTGAAGACGACGAAAAGAAAGATGATTCGGTTGCTGATGTTGTTGCTCAAAGCATTGCAAGCGAATCAAAAGAAGAAAAAGGTCCGGTATTTCCTAAGATAGAAACACAGTCAGATACCATAAGCGAAGATAAACCACAAGAAGATACTAATATAGAAATTCTAGAAGAGAGTAGCACTACTAGCCCCCAAATACCTGCTACACCAGCGCAAGAAGGGCTGACAGCAGCAAAGGTAGAAGAGGCAATTGCAAATGGTGAATCCCTTCCTGCAAAGCCTTACTCACCTCCACCATTAGATTTGTTAACTGACAAGAAACGAACTGTAACGGATCAAAGTATAATTCAGAAGAATGCTCAAACTATCGAAGCAACGCTTAGCAATTTTGGCATTCAAGCAAGGATTGCTGAAGTTAATTTAGGTCCTGCAGTAACGCAGTATGCAATAAATCTTGCCGAAGGAACAAGGAGTAGCAAGATAACTAGCTTGCAAAACGACTTAGCGCTAGCACTAGCTTCTCCTACTGGAAGTGTTAGGATTGAGTCCCCTATTCCAGGCAAGCGTTTAATTGGTATTGAGGTTCCTAACATGCAGCTTACGGTCGTCCGCTTAAAAGAGATGTTGCTTTCTCCAGCTATGCAAAACGACCAATCTAAATTGGCTGTTGCTTTAGGAGAAGATGTATCTGGTAAGCCTGTTGTAGCGCATATTGATAAATGGCCTCATATCTTGATTGCAGGTGCAACTGGTTCAGGTAAATCAATTCTTATTCACGCGATAATTAATTCGGTTTTATTTAGAGCAACACCAGATGAAGTGCGCTTTATAATGGTTGACCCTAAGCGTGTAGAGTTAACCCAATATAACAAGTTGCCACACTTGCAAACTCCAGTCATTGTTGACGCAGACAGGACAGTTAATGCGTTTAAATGGGCAGTTCAAGAGATGGAAAGACGTTATAAACTATTCCAACAACTAGGAGCGCGAAATCTCGAATCGTTTAATAAGGTAACAGATACGGAAAAGCTTCCGTACATTGTAATCATTGTCGATGAGTTGGCTGATCTAATGATGTATGCAGGTAATGAGATGGAAACTTTAATTACAAGAATCGCGCAAAAAGCCCGTGCTACTGGAATTCATATGATACTTTCGACTCAGCGTCCTAGTGTGGATGTCATTACAGGACTTATTAAAGCTAACATACCCTCTCGTATTGCGCTTAACGTCTCAAGTAGTACAGATTCTAGGGTTATTCTAGATATGGTTGGTGCCGATAAATTGCTTGGTAAAGGAGATATGCTTTACTTGCCTCCAGATGCTGGAAAGCCAAAACGTGTTCAGGGAGTATTTATTTCAAGTGAAGAAGTTGCCCGAATAACAGATTACATGTCTCAATTTGAACCTGGCTACAAAACTCCTATTCAAACACCAACGTTGGGATCATCTAGTACGCCTAATCTTGGTGGAGAGCAAGGTGTATCTTCGCCAACTTCCAGTACGTCAATAGGCACAGACCCAATTGAAGCGTTTTCTCAGCAGCAAAGTGAGCAACCAGACGATAAGAAGTTTATAGATGCTTTGCAGGTAGTATTAAGTAATAATAAAGCGTCTGCATCGTTGCTGCAGCGAAAGTTAAAGATTGGTTATGCACGAGCAGCAAGGCTAATCGATGAATTGGAAGAGCGTGGCTTTGTTGGTACTGCTGAAGGCAGTAACGCACGTGAGGTTTATCAAGCCAGAGCTAAGGAATATCTTCAAAAGATGGGACGTCTTCCTGAATAGTTATTATCTTTTATAAAAACAAGACTACTTTCTTACATTAACAAAATATAAGTGTAGTCTCGTTTTTTCGCTTTATACCCCTTTAAAGTATTTGCGCTTTGTCTTTTTTGTGGTTTTCTTAGGTGTATCTTCTTCTACTTCTTCTTCCTTCTTAGGGACAACTGCTTCAAGTTTCTCTTTTGCGGTTTCCTTAATTGAAGAACTTAATTCTTTTGCGTTTTCTCTTATTCCCTTAGTTTTCTCATCAATAACTTCACCTGCTTTATCGGTGTATTCACTGAGTTTTTCTTTTAGTTCTTTACGTGTCTCTTCACCTTTTTTAGGAGCAAATAAAATTCCTCCTACTGCTCCAGCAGCAGCACCTAGTAATGCACCAATAACAAACCCTGCATTGCTTTTTCTACCCATGTTCTTCGCCTCCTTTCTTACGTTTTTTACTAAACATTGAAAGTAATCCTATTACTGATCCTATTGGAGATGCAGCTTTGTCTTTAAAGTCTCTTACCATTTCATTTATGCTTACGATAACATCTTCAATCATCTCTGAACCGTTTGCTGCCCTACTTGTTAGTTCTTCTACATCGTCAAGTATTAAGTTTACTCTTGATAGACTATCTCTTAGGTCCTTGAGTACAAAGATTAGCATGATGCCAACGATAACTAACGTTGAGCCCAAAACGATTGTCATTAAAAGTAAAACGATTTGTGTAGTAACGTCCATAGGCAGTATTACTTACTAGTGTATTTTATATCTTTATTAAGGTCAAGCGCATTTCTTCGCTATAAATAGGCTACTCTTTATTTTGTGTAGTCTTCTCGACTACTCTCTCAACAACTGTCTTTTTACCTAGTTTACTTGTGGCTACTATTCGTATTCTGTTTAATCCATCATCAAGTAAAAAACTAGTTTCAAAGTTGCCATCACTGTCGATGTCCACCTTTTCACCATTCATTTGTAAGCTAGCGTCTTTATCGGTTTTGCCTGCAACGCGTACATAGGTTGCTGTTGTAACAAAGTTGTCTGGAGGGCTATCTACGATGAGTACAGGTGCACCAGAAAACATTCTGTACTGTAAGAGTAGAATTACTAGGAACGCTGTTAGTGCAATACTAACGGTTACAGTAATAAGTTTCATGGGGGTTAACTTAAAAGGAGTTCTTATTTTTGTTGTCGGGACAGTTTTTTCTTTATCATCTTGAATTTTTTTTCTTTCCCTTCTATAAAACGGTATTATCTTTTCTGGGTTTAGACCGATGCTTTCAGCGTAGTTGCGGATAAAACCAACTACGTAAACTTCTTCTGGAAGCTTATCGTACTCTCCACTTTCGATATACTCTAGGTAATCTAATCGGATTTTGGTCTTGTTACTAATATCTTGTAATGAGAGCTCTTTTCTTTCTCGCTGGCTTTTTAGTATTTCCCCTACTCTTTTCACTACATTATTGTAGCCCAATAGTACAAGACTTCTTGAACTGGTTAAACAAAAAATAGCAATTTAAAAACGTTTACTTAATCAGTGATATCATCATCAAGGATTGTAGAGTTAATTATTTGTGGAGATTTGAATGCTTTTTTGAGGCTTTCTTGTAGTGATTTCATCTTGAGTAACATCTTAATGATAACTTCTAGTTCTCGTACGCCAAGCAACCATGTTGTAAATAAGTAAGTTACTCCTCCGGAAAACAAAACTAGCCAGACAAGCACAACAAGCCCCAGAACCTTTGTAGTATTAATGTATTCAACGTCAAGCACGCGGATAGGAATATACATTACGAAAGCAGTAATTAAAGATGCGATTAAGATTTTAGTTGGCGTTGCAACAAAATCTTTTAGTTTAAATATCTTTCGGCTTGCTAGTGCTAGCAAAAGAAGTAAAAACTCCACTGCTCCTCCAACAGTTATTGCAATGGCTATGAGTATGACGCCATGTTCTGGGAACAATAAAGTCGCGACTGCAGCTATTGCCAAACTCACCACCATTCCAATAACTCCCATGATTACTGGAAGTTTGGTTTCTTGCATTGCGTAAAACATTCTAACGATTAAGGCGTTTAATGCCTGCAGGGAAATTCCTGCTCCAAGACCAGCGACAACCCACGATGTCATTACAGTGTCGTGCCAGTTAAATTGACCTACTCCAAAAAGCAAACGGACAATTGGAATCTTTATTACGATTAAAACAACGCTAAGAGGTAATATAAAGTAAAGTACTTGGTTAAAAGCACTCATAAATGTTTTTCGAAGCGTGTCGTAATCTCCTTTGGCATACAGGGACGAAAACTCTGGAAGACTAGCTTGGGCCATTGAGACACCAACCAAAGATATGGGAAGATTAGCTACGCTTTGTCCTAAGTCTAAATAAGTGACTGCAGGACCTTTTAGTAAAGATGCAAGGCTTATTATAAACATCATCTTTATTTGCTCTATTCCAGCTCCAATAGTTCGTGGGATTGCTAGTTTTACAATTTTTAGTAGACGTTTGTCTGAGAAGTTAAGCTTTGGTGTGTACCTAAATCCTAAATAAAACAATGCAGGTAATTGGACTAACAAGTGACCAAGTGCGCCAATTACGACTCCCCATGCGGCACCTTCAATGCCCATGATTGGATATAGAAATATCACTCCAAATATAGCACCGAGATTGTATATAACAGGAGATAAGAATGGTAAAAAGAAGCGTTTAAAAGACTGTAGTGTTCCTGCAATAAAACTTGAAATTCCAAGTAAAATTGGTGCGAGAAGAAGTATTCGCATAAGTTCTACAAGTAGCTGTTTGTCTTGTCCTGTAAATCCAGCTCCGACTAAGAACGTTAACTTGTCTGCAAAAATGAAAAAGAACAACGATATTGCTATAAAAAGAACGGTTACTGCGTTAAGAACCCAGCTGACAAACTGCCAAGTTTCATGCTTTTTCGACTTATGGATAACCTGGGTAAATACTGGAACAAAGGCTGCATTTAAGGCTCCACCAATAAGCAATTGGAAGGTAAGATCAGGAAGCTTAAAGGCTGCAACAAAGATATTGTATTGCTCTAGAGGGATTGTCCCGGCATATAAGCGTTTTTTGACTACTCCTAATATTGCGCTTGCAAGAAGCATAATTGCAATAACGATTGCTCCAGATATGATTGTTTTCTGTTTCTTAAAGAGCAAATTACTGCCGTTTTTCACTCCTCTAGCTAAAAGTTTCTTTACCATAAGTTACATTTATGATATACTCCCAACTACGTTAGGTCAATCGGATTAGGCTATAAAAAAGCCGATTCGGACTATATTAGGAGAAGAAAAATGCCAAATACTAGTTCAGCTAAAAAAGCATTAAGACAGTCCAAGAGAAGAAGGGTAATTAATTTGCGTGTTATTAATGCGTTCAAGGACGCCGTAAGAGAGTTTATGAAGGCTCCCTCACAGGAGCTTTTAAACAAGGCTTACTCGAAGTTAGACATTGCTTCAAAAAAGCATATTATCCACAAAAACAAAGCTTCACGATTTAAATCTAAGTTGGCAAAGTATTTACTAAAAAGCCAAGCTAAATAGTTATTTCTTTATAGCTAGCGTTGTTTTCAGTATCCATCTAACTAGTTCTGGTTTTAATTCTGTTTCACCTTTTTTAACGGCTAGTTCTATTTCAAGGAGAGTGGCTAACGAGTTTTCTAGTTCTGCTTCGCTCCATTTTGCAGATTGCTTATTTAATTTTTGTTCGATGAATGCGAAACTCGTAACAGTCTCACCCAGCTTTTTCTTAAGTAGTTTTCGCATATGCCCTACTAGCTGGTAAAACAAACTCCACTCGTCATTAGTTTCTGTAACGTGGTGTAATTTTCTCAATATGGCGTTTTTATCTCTACTGCCAATGACATCTAGAAAATCGAATATATTAAAGTCGGTTGTGCCTGCACTGATCACTTGTGGCGGAAGCGAGTCCACCTTGACGATGTTGGATTCGTCTGAATCATAAAAAAGATGTAAGACCGATAAATCGTTCTCAACAAAAAACAAATTAGAACCATGTAGCATAATAAATTTGTTTATTGCTTCCCTAGATAAATCAAGGTGTTTTTCAAGGGCACGTTGTTTAATCCATTTGAAAAGTGCACTACCTTTGAGTTCTGGAAGTATTTTCTTATCGTACTCAATCTTGTTTTTGCTTAATATGCTTTCGTTTGGCTTTTTTGATTTATCCCACAACACTACCTTTTTGTGGCTATTTTTTATTATTTTATAATCGGATTCAGTAAGTTTATTAAGTGGAGAAATAAGAACTAGAATGGAGTTGTCTGTAAACAAGCTTTGCTGTTGGATCTCTTTAATAAATTCTTGTATCTCTTTCTCTAAAAAGAATTTTGTTGGTGTGTTAAGAGAACGTAGATACTCGTGAACTCTAAATGTATCGGAGTTTATAATTAATGTAACCTTACTCATTCGAGTCGTCTTGAGGTGCTGGATATATCTTTGAGTTGATATAATCTTCTATGACAGGCCAGCCTCCGCGTGGTATCAGTACAAATGCACCGCCGTATTGCGCAGGATCTGGTGTATAAAGGAGTCCTTCTTCTCCGTATCCGCTATCAAGCACCACAGATGTAATTTTTAGGTCTTTTGCTTGTTCTTCAGCTAGTTTGTATAGCAAGGGTAATTCGGTGACACTAACGTTTGTGTCGAACTTGTTGGATAGAGTTAGGTAGATATTTCTTAATCGATCAAGATTAAATATTGTATCGTTTGATACGAGCTTATCTTTAAGTGCCATAACTACTTTTTGCTGCCTTTTAGCTCGAGCAAAGTCTGAGCCTTCAGGACCTAATGCATGTCTGCTCCTTGCGTATTTTAATGCAGTTTCCCCGTCCATGTGTTGCCAGCCTTGTTCAAAGCTTACAATCTCATTGCGCATTTCTTCTGGGGCGTCTTCGTAGCCTTCCCTTGGGTATTGATAATCGGTAAATGCACGTTCGACGTATATGTCAACTCCACCTACAATATCAATTAGTTCTCTAAATCCGTCAAAGTTTATTTTGGCGTAATACTGGATTGGCACGCCTATATGGTTTTCTATCACTTCGGACAGTAATCCAGCACCACCGCCAATACCGTCTTTTTCATCTGATTTATATCCATATTTTTCACCGACAGAATAAACACTATTTATTTTTGTGAAATAGCTTGATACTCCGTCAAATGCAGGAATTTGAACCCATAGATCACGAGGGAGAGAAATCATGACTGTAGATTTGGTTTTATGGTTATAGCTTAAAATCATGATTGTATCGGTTAATGATGGTCCGCCTTCATAGCGTTCATCTACACCAAGTATTAAGAAGTTTGTGATGTCATTAACTTTCTTAATATCTCCTTTGTTTAGCATGTAAGAGATTGTGACGGATGATTCTTTCATCATTGAAGCAATAGCTCCAACGACAGGTGATATTAGAAGTTTTAACCCAAAAAGAACAACAGCTAGACTTACAATAAATAACGCACCTTTAAAAAGATGTTTTGTTTTAGTGTTTGCGCGTCTGTTGTTTCGTCTTTTCCTAGAACGAGTTGAATTAATTGTGCTGTAGTTAAATGAGCGATGCTTCATGGTACTTATCCCTCATGTATTCTATCAAGAATATCCAAGAAGTCTTGAGGCTTTATTGAAGCGGTTCCTACCAAAAAGCCTGAGATCAAATCAGAGTCTAAATAGTCACTAATATTGTCGGCGTCGACACTTCCTCCGTAAATTGTAGGTACACTATCACCAAGAATTTTTTTTATGTGAGTTAAAACGTGATCAACATGTTCAGGACTATCGGGATGTCCAGAACCAATAGCTTCTAGCGGCTCATAAGCTATAACGATTCTGTGCCTTATGCTGTCTGTAAGGATGGAACTGATTGCTTCTACTTGCTCAAAGTTACTAACGCATACAACTGGCTTTAGGTCGTACTCTGTAGCCATCATTATTTTTTGATTTATGGCTTTATTTGTTTCACCTAAAAATTTTCTTCTTTCACTGTGCCCAATAATTACGCCCATAACTCCATGTTCGATTAGTTGAAACCCGCTTACTTCGCCAGTGTATTTGCCTTTTTCAAATTGACTTATATCTTGTGCGTAAACCTCTACGTCCTCTTCTAAGTCTGCTTCCCCAATAGCATTAAGAAGTATTGGGATTTCTGTAAAGGAGGGAGCTATAGCTACCTTGTAGGCTTCACTTTCCTCAAAGTGCTCCTCAAACTTATCAACCCACCAGTTGGTATTGTTGACGTCCATATTAAGCTTCCAGTTGGCTATAACTAAGTATTCTTTGTTCATAAGACAAAAGAGGTTAGAATACAAGCGTAGTTACTTATCTGGATGCTATGTCGATGGCCATTTCTACAAGCCTATTTGAATAGCCCCACTCGTTATCGTACCAAGCAAGTATTTTAACCATATTACCTCCAACTACCCTTATAAAGTCTAAGTCTACAATTGCACTTGCTGGGTTACCAATGATATCTGTAGATACTAATGGCTCTTTGCTAGCAACAAGAATGCCCTTATACATAGGATGATCTGCCATTTCTATAAATCTTTCTTGCACTTCCTCAATAGTTACGTCAGACTTTAGTACTGCTGTGATGTCAGAAATTGATCCTACAGGAACAGGAACACGCATTGCTAAACCATCAAATCTGCCCTTTAACTCTGGAATTACAAGAGTTGTGGCTTTTGCTGCACCTGTTGTTGTTGGAATAATATTTTCCGCTGCAGCCCTACCGCGCCTTATGTCTTTCCTATGCGGACCATCAACTAACATCTGAGTTGCTGTGTATGCGTGAATGGTTGTCATCAATGCTTTATCTACTCCCCAAGTTGAATGTAATACAGCTACAACAGGTGAAATACAGTTGGTTGTGCAAGAAGCATTAGATACAATTGCATAGTCTTTATCGGTATTAACTGATTCTGTCCCAAGAACTAACGTTTTACCATCAACTCCGTCTTCGCCTTTTGCAGGGGCTGAGATAACTACTTTTTTAGCTCCTGCTTCAAGATGTGCCTTTGCGTCCTCGTATTTTGTGAATACACCAGTCGATTCAATCACTACATCAATATCAAGGTCTCCCCACGGTAAGTTGTGCGGATCTTTCTCGTTAAAAACTTTAATTCTATGACCGCTGAATTCTATTTCGACTTCGCCACTTTCTAAAATAGCTTTGTGATCAAGCCCTGATGTGTGCCCTTCCCAATCCACGACTTCACCGTTTAAGCGTACAAATA
The DNA here is from genome assembly GCA_027002475.1 of bacterium. GTDB lineage: Bacteria > Patescibacteriota > 4484-211 > 4484-211 > JALWZS01. The sequence continues at coordinate 15,877 of JALWZS010000044.1, forward strand.
TCTCTTTTTGATATCTTCCATAAACGCTATCGTACTGAAGAAGGTGGGCAAGTGTTCTAGCATCTGTAAGATCGTTGATTGCAACAACTTCGATTTTAGATTGATCAATTCTTTCGGAGGTTTGCATTCTAAGGTCTTCTGTAACTCCAAGACAAACCTTTAACGCTTGGCGACCAATTCGACCTAGGCCGTTTATTGCGACTCGTATCTTTTTATCTTGCATCTTGTTTATAGTATGGGGTTGTAGCTTTTATGTCAATACTACTTGTTGTCTGTTAAGAATCTTTTTTTAATATATCTGAAGGTTGTTGGTAAGAGAATAAGTATTAAAACTGCTGCAATCACTAGTCCAACTATCTCATTAAATGTTTCGGCTAGACTTAAAAATGCAAATCCTGAGTAGTAACCGCCAACGGCAAAAAAAAGTGTGGCAATCAGATTTACAAGGAACGTTACTAAAAGAAAGTCCTTTAATTTGGGTTTTACTATGCCAATGGTGATAAGTCCTAAAATCGCAAGTCCTGGAGTTAACTTAACAACGATTATTCCTCTATTAAGGTTTGAACGAAGTCTTTCTTTAAGTCTGTCCGTCTTACTGATGTTTAAGTTTAGTTTTTTGTGCAAATAGTTTAGTACTTTATTCCCGCCTGATTTTCCTATATAAAAAAGAATAAGGTCTGGGATTAAATTGCCAAGGACACCAAGCGCGATTATTATCCAAATGTTAAAAAAGCCTAATGAGGCTAAAAATCCAGCGATACCTGTTATGATTGGACCTTCAAGTACCATTAGTAAAAATACGCTTAAGTATCCAAGACCCTGAAGTTGGTTAAAGATTGTTTGGATGTCTGTTGTTCCCATCGGGAGTGCCATCATGATATTGTACTTAATGTTAGGCTTTTTACAAAAGTGTTAATCCTCTTACTTTTCTATGTTAATATTTAGCGGTAATGCATCAAATTTTAGAAGTAGCTTCGCAGTTTATTATTGATTTGATTTCATCGCTTGGATACTTGGGGATCTACATTGGAATGTTTATTGAGTCTGCGAGTATTCCCCTACCTTCTGAAATAATTATGGGTTTTGCTGGCTATTTGGTTTACAAAGGAACTCTCAATTTATGGCTTGCTGCTCTTGTTGGTGCGATTGGTAATATTTCTGGTTCGACATCGATGTACATATTTGGAATAAAAGGTGGAAGACCAGTTATAGATAAATATGGAAAATATTTTCACTTAACTCCCGAAAAGATGAAAAAAGTCGATAACTACTTTGCGAAATGGGGCGATGAAATGGTTTTTATCGCACAGCTAATGCCTGGTGTTAGGACATTTATTTCACTACCTGCTGGCGTTTTGAAAATTAACTTCCCCAAATTTATCTTGTATACATTTACAGGAGCATTTATTTGGTGCTTTGCTTTAGCTTTTGCTGCAATGAAGTTGGGAGAAAACTGGCACATAATCTCAACCTACATGAAAGAAATTCAAGTAGGAATTGCCGTAGTTGGAGTCTTGGCAATAGTTTACTTTTTGTATAAGTGGCATCGACGAAGACAGGTTGCTAAATAATCGTATTAAGCTGTTACTTATTGTTTAATATATACCTCTATTTCTTAAAAAATATTGAGACTGATACTGTAAAGTGGATGTTTCTGTTTTATTCAAATATTACTTGGTTTTTTAAAAGATATGATGTTGTAGTGTTGAGTTTAAAGGTCAGAGGTTGAACCCGAAAAGTAATTTTTCGCTTGCAGTAAGACTTGAGAAGAAAGAATATCAACTCGTTTATTGTATTCATCAGAGTTTGTGTTAAGTATCTTTTCTCGAATGCGCTTTGGGAAGATATTTTTAATGCTTTGTGCGTAATAGGTCCCATCGTTGGGCTTTTTAAGTTCATTTATCTGGTAACCAGAGTTTGACTTAACTGTTACCAAAACAACTGGAAGGCTTGTGCCTGTCCCTTCCTCAATTTTACCTTCAGTTAAGTAATATTCTGAACAAACTACCCATGCGTAAACGTATGTCTTGTCGTTTTTTGTATCACTGCCTAACCAATCGTATGCACAAAACACCTTCCCTCCGGAACTTGGAGAAATAATATTTTCGGGTAAGTAGTCCTTAATAACTAAGTCAAGCTGTGGATCATAGACTTCTTCGGTGGCATGTCTTTTATTGAAATACAAACCCATCAATAAACTTGTTGTTGCGATTAATACTACGATGGTGATTGTTCGTTTTCTGCTCATAATATTTTTGTAAAATATCGAATCATTTTTCTCCTGCTAGCTCATACTCATAGACTGACTTTCCCATTTGTTTAAATGTGTTTACTTCTCTCATAGAGTCTTCTCCGCCCCCCACTCTAATGAGTACGTCAATTGAATTCAAAAACGTCGGGCTCTCATCCCCCCATTTTTTACCAACAATAATTTGTTTATCTACAGGGAATAGTTCATACTGATTAGCTTTTTCACACGCAATTCCAACAGTTCGCCAGCCTCGTGAAACTGCTTCTTGATAAGCAAGCTTTGGAATACCCATATTAGTTAAGCCAGATACAACCACTTTGATCTTTCCAACATAAATTATGTCTAGCTCATCAAACGCCGCTTCAATGATTGCTGCGGCCTTTTCTTCGTTAAAGTGCTGTAAAGAATAACCAACCACTCCAATGTGAACTTCATCACTCCTGCTCATAGATAGATTATACTGATGTAGTGAAGCGGTTAATTTAATGAGATATACTTTAGCTATTAAACGATTGTTAATGCAGAAAGATAAGATTCCTGTTATTTTGTGTTTGCTGATATTTACAATAGCGACCGGGCTGCGAGTACACAAGCTTTACGATTTTCCGCCTTCACCGTTTCTAGATGAGTATAATCTAGCTCTTGATGCGATAAATTCATGGTTGGGTAATGAACATATCGCATGGAACGCCTTTGGCTGGTACGGTACACCTGAGCTGTTTATAAAAATTTTTTCTTATGTTTTGAGGATTTTCAATTTTTCTTCTTCTAGTTTTAGGATAATTTGGGGTGTCGTTGGTTGGCTGCTTCTGGTAGTTGCATATAAGCTGACTAAGAAAATGTTTAATAATGAAACAGCTTTAATTGCCCTGAGTCTGTTAGGAATATCTATATTTCACATAAATATAAGCAGATGGGGACATGGTAGTGTGATTATGACTACATTAATTTGGTTAACTAGTCTGGGTTGGTACTTTTTCTATAAGGAGAAAAAAATGTACTTTATAATCCTGGCCGCCCTTAGTTTTGTACTTGGGCTTTATTCTTATGTCGGGATGCGTATTTACTTAGTTTTTAACTTTTTAATGAGTATAAGTATCTTGTTGGTGGACATATCTCATGAGTCATTTAATATATCTGGTTTGTTAAATCGAACGAAACCCGTATTAGTTTTTTGGGCGCTAGTTATTGTTCTTTGGATGCCTCAGATTTATGCAGGGTTAACTGATCCAGTTAGCTTCTTGGGTAGAACAAAGGAGTTGTCAATAATACGGTCTGAGCAGAGTACTATCGACAACCTGTCTGTTCTAGCACAAAGTATGGCCAATCAAGCCAAAATATTTAGCTATGGTTTTGACTTTAACCTTAGACATAATCCGCTAGTAGCGCCAATATTTCCGTATACGACTATAATATTTGCCTTTGTTGGTTTGCTGGTTCTTATTAGAAAGAAGCTTTTTTACGAAGCTTCTCTGATTGTAGGACTGGCAATGACTGCGTGGTTTGCAAGTGTGCTTAGTGGTATGGATATATCTATATTTCGAGCTCAGCCTTTGCTACTTTCCATCTATATACTAGCGGCAGTCGGTTGGTGGCAGAGCTATTTATTAGTAACAGAAAAACTATCAAGTAAATCAAAGGACATTAGAGTCTATGCCATAATTGGATTAATATATCTATTGTTCTTTTTGCCTGTTTTAAGACTTAGGCTCTATTTTAAATTAGCGCAGCATGTTCCAGAGCCAGTTGCTGCAGCTTTCTCATATAGAGAGTTCCAGTTGAGTAAACTAGTTAGGCGTCTTGCTGATGAAACGGCGGTTTATGTCTCTCCTAATTCTTATTGGCTTTCCTCGTTACAGTATGAACTTTTAGTGCAACGCCCCAAGCATCATGTGGGGATATTCAATATTGATAATTCCCTTACTTCTTTCGAATACCCAAGCACTTTTGTACTCGCTCCTGAGTATAAATCTTTAATACCTTCTTTCAAGGAAAATCTAAATGGTGTAAGGATTAGCACTCAGGATAATTTTCTTGTAATACGTGCGGAATCTGTGAAAGACAAAGTTAACAATAAGGCAATGAATGTTGGGGCATATCGTTATTGCATTACTAATGATAATACTCAAACTTCTAAAGGAGTTGATGCAACTATATATTCAGTCTGGGCGAAAAATGAACCATTTACGAATCAGTTATTTACTTGTGTATGGAATGCACAGCTTAGGATTGATAGATATGCGACATATCAGTTTCGCTTATTTGCTGATGATTGGGCATCCGTTGATATAAAGCAAGATGGTCGGTCAGTTATGAGTATAGAAACGGATGCTGTCACAACGAGCCAAGAGCTCATGTTAAAACCTGGTGTTTATTCTTTGATAGTACATTATAAAAACATCGGTGGCGATAAACGAGTAGGGTTACTGTTTAAAACACATGATCAGAGTGGATTCAGACCGCTTGACCCTGTAATGATAAGTCCTTTGACTTTGAGTGACGTTATGCGTAGTTAATGAGATAAATTCGATACGAAGATTTGCATTATGGCTTTTAACCCGTCATGCCAGCCAATCTTTTTCCCTTCTTCATAAGTGCGACCAAAATATGAGATTCCTACCTCGTATATTAATATGTTTTTTTGTTTGGAGATTAATGCTGTAATTTCAGGCTCAAAACCAAAGTCGTTATATCGTAGCTTACTTGCCAGATTACGAATAAGATGACCTTTAAACACCTTAAAGCCAGTCTCCATATCAGTTAAATTTAAATTAGTGAAAATATTTGATAATGTAGTAAGCAGATTATTCGCTACGTAATGCCAATAATATAGGACACGGTGGGGTTGCGCAGATACAAAACGGGAACCATATACGACATCAGCATTAGCGTCAAAGAATGGCTGTATTAGTACAGGATAATCTGATGGTGAATATTCTAGATCTGCATCTTGAATTAACACGATATCACCTGTAGTATGTGGTAGGGCTGTTCTAATTGCTGCGCCCTTACCCATATTGTGGTCATGATATAAAGCTTTGACTTGACTAAACGTTTCAGTCAGTCGTTTTACAATATCAGTTGTTCCGTCATTTGAACCATCGTCAACGATAATAATTTCTTTATCAAGGTTAAGAGTATCTGCTGTACTAACTGTTTCTATGACTTTTTCTATCGATTGAACTTCGTTAAAGACTGGAACGATAATGGATATCTTTTGCAGTGTCATTAATGAATAATAATATCATTTTTGTTTAACTCTTTGTTAACAAGGTCAGGTTTTAAGATATAAAGTGATTGTTGCTGATTAACTGGTTAGTTTTATCAAACACGATACCATTGGCATCTCCTAGCTCTTTGTCCTACTCATACGAATTACGATTTTAGATGCGATGATTGCCCTTTTAGCCGTTCTAGTTTTCTTAGATTTTGCAAAATGTTGTCTAGTAACTCGATAAATACTGGTTCAGTGTAAAAGTGTCCCCTATCCTCAAATTCAAAAAGCTTAGCGTTTTTGAAACGCTCTTTAAGCAAAACCGAGTGCTTAAATGGAACTACATGATCATCTTTGGAGTGATATAAAAATATTTTGTTTGCTTGCTTCTCTATCTTGCTTAATTTGGTAAGGTCGGGTTTAAAATCGATTAGTTTTTCACCTGTTTCGTCGTTGTCTTCTACTGGCGATGATATTAAGTGAAGCTGTAAAATTGGTTTTGGCATGCTTTTGTTGGCTAAGTATTTTAGTAAAAACGCTGCACCTAAAGATTGACCAATAAGCACTAGTTTTGAAGAGTTTTCTGGATTTATATAATCAAATAATTTTTCAAACCATATCTCCCACGCCTTGTAATCCGCCCAACGTTTGTTCGGCATTGGTGGAATAAAAACGTCAAACTCTTTGGATAAGCTCCAAGCAAGCCAGTCGGTCCATTTTTTACGTGCTGGTTCATGTGGATTGTATTCTGCGCGCCTCAG
>JALWZS010000044.1:22112-37158 GCA_027002475.1 bacterium
CGTAAAATTCGTTTTTATTTTCGAATACAGTGCCGCCTTTAATAATTATTGCTTGGTGTTTTATCTCTTCCATAGTCGTAAAAATACTATACCATAGCATCAAATGAAAGCGGTGCCCTCATCTATCGCGCCGCGGCGCCGAGTTTTAAGGTTGGACCTTAAAACTCGGCTTGAAACAGCCGTTTAGTTCATAGCAGGATACTCCGCCGATGAAGCCGAGTTTGTTAAAGTGTTCAAACACAGTATTAACTGATGTGGGTTCGACATCGTATTCTACAGCAAATACTGGTTTTCCGACATTGACAAGTGGTACATACTCCTCACACTCGTTATATTTTTGACATTCCTCAACAACAGCAAAATCGACTTCTGTCTTTAATTCGCTAACCAATTCTGGAGAATTCTTTAACCCATATAGCATGTTGTATTTGTGTGTCGTTTTAATTAACCACTTGATATAAGCAAGGTAGTCGGATTTAGTTAGGGCAAATCCTGTGTAATTAGCATAACCATCAACGTTATCGCCTTCTATTGCCATACATCCGGCTTGACTTGCTTGTTGTAAACGGTTTTCAATGATTCTTGCAAATCGCGTGTAGTTACGAACATTTAGCCATTTTTCATCAGGCCATTCATTGAGTTTTCTGCCTATTTGGTCTTTGGGAAAGTTTTGGTAGTCTTCTCTCCAATTTTCTGCCGTTCCTACTGAGATGTAGCAAATAATGTATTTGCCTTGATTGGCGAGGCTTCGGATCGTATCTTTGGAAACTATTTGTGGGTCAAGGTCATATACGTCAACTTTTTGGCTAGTGTCAAGGGCGCCGCTTAGTTGCCAGTACCAAGATTTTGCTTTGCTAATTTTCTCGCGATTACTTTGAAGTTCGTATTTTGATATGGTTGTACCTTGTGTGGGTTGAATAGAGATGGCTGGATTTGATTTGTACGAGATGCTTGTAAGTTTATTTGATTGTGCCAGTAGATGTTCACTTACCAAAATTGCCGCTTTGTATACAAATAGTGTGAATATTGCCAATAAAAGGAGTATTAAAACTCTTAGTTGCGGGTGATTATTGTTTGACTTCATAGCGCTAGCTCATTGTAGCAAAGCTCTAGATGAAAGCGGTGTGCTCATCTAGGAGGTCGTGTCGGCGAGTTTTAATGCCTGACCTTTTATAGACGGCGGACTAAATAATATTTATAATAATCTCGTTTAGGCTCCCATTCAGGCACACCATCAGGGTCAAGCACGAAGCCCCACTTTTCAAAGATAGGTATTAAGTTTTCTCTTCCTTTAGGTATTAGTTCCGCTAAGTACTTGAAGTCATCTTTGTATTCTGCCTTAAGGTAACTAATAAGTAAGTCGAGGGCTGGGCGCCCAGTCCCTTTGACCATGGTTCCATGATGCCTCAGACCAAAAACACCGCGTTTGGGTTCAGCGATAAAATATCCTGTAAGACCAATAATTTCTGAGTCTTGCAAGATATAGAAGTAAACACCCGTTTCATTTTTAGAAGTCCCCCACCGATTGATTGAGTGTTTAGCCTGCATTGCGCTCTCTTCTCGAGTCCATATTTTGTCTACTAGCTTAAAGATGTTTTCCTTTTCTTTGAGATAGTCATCAACGGTGATCTTTTTTAGTTCAAGCATTTTCTTGCTCCATCTTTTTAAAATCATCTTTTTTCTCACGAATTAACCTAATGATGTAACGCATACATACTTTTTTGTCCTCGTCGGTTAGCTGGTAATCAATAGGATTTGAGATTAGTTCGTTGATATATTCGGTTAATTCATGAGGGTCCTTATTGTCAAGATCAATAATATGTATTGCGTCGCGTGCTTTTTCTATAATTTCTCTAATCTCATCTGGAACAGTAGCTGAAAAGTCAGGCTCTCTTAGTAATACAAGCGGCTTATTGTGGGCTAACGCGTATGCAATTTCTATACTTGCACTTTCGCCGATGTATCCTACTTTATCCTTAAAAATATTAAATACAATATGCACAGGAGTTTCCTTTATTGAGCGCAAAAATTCAAGCTCGATTTTGTGGAAAGGGACTGCTCTTTCGGTCTCATCGGTTAATGCAAAGCCCTCAGGTGCATCGATTATGCCTTCCCCTGCTGGATAATTTACGTGAATACCAGCACTTTCTAAGGCTTGTTTGAAATTAAACAATCTGAGGTCCTCTGAGCTAAATTTGCCTCCTATTTGTGTTCTGGTGGCTTCGCTGAACATTCGCTGACGTATCTGCTAGTACTATATGTTATGGCGGAGGGGGTGGGATTCGAACCCACGCACCCTTGCGGGTATACCGGTTTTCAAGACCGGCTCCTTAAACCACTCGGACACCCCTCCGTGTTCAAATTACAAGATACAAACGTTACAAATTACAAACAAGCAATATCTACATGGATATTAACTATCGCATGCTAGAGATTATTTTAACAGATGAAAAGCTTTTCGCTACTAATTAGTCTTGTACTATACTTATTCTCATGAAAATTAGTGAGTTTGATTACGATTTGCCAAGAGAAAAGATAGCCATCTATCCGCCGAAAGAGCGAGGAAAAACGAGACTGCTTGTTCTTAATAAGAAGAACGGTCAGATAACTCATTCTAAATATGAGGACTTGCATAAATATGTAAATGAAGGGGATTTACTTATTTTGAATAACACAAAGGTTATTAAGGCTCGACTTAAAGGTGTGAAATCTACCGGTGGAAAAGTCGAATTATTACTTTTGGAAAAGCATAAAGATGACAAGGATTCACATGTGCACAAAGCCATTTACAAAGGGCACCTAAAACAAGGCGATGTTGTAAATATTGGGAAAGAGAGTGTAAAAGTCGAGCGGATTTTAGCTAATGGAGTAGCCGAAATTACATCAAGTAGCGATTTAGTGCTTTTGACAGAAAGAGCCGGTGAAATACCAATTCCGCCGTATTTAGATAGGGAAAGTGAAGAACTAGACGAGGAGAGGTATCAAACAGTATTTGCTAAGAATAATGGTTCTGTTGCTGCACCGACCGCATCCCTTAATTTTACTGACGATTTAAGAGGTAAGCTCTTAAACAAGGGAGTACAAATAAAACATCTTACGTTGCATGTTGGGCTTGGTACATTTATGCCGGTTCGTGAAGATGATGTTGAAAAGCATAAGATGCATGAGGAGTTTTATATTTTGCCAAAAGAAACAGTTGAAGCGATTAGGGACACAAAGAAAAATAATAAGCGAGTGATTGCTGTAGGTACGACTGTCACTCGTGCATTGGAGCATGCTGCCGGCAAGATTTTAAGTAACTCCCCTATTTCTAATATAGAAGGCGAGGCGGATATTTTCATTTACCCTGGATTTGAGTTTAAGGTGGTTGATGCTTTGGTGACTAATTTTCATGCACCTCGATCTACGGTTTTACTGTTGGCTAGTGCATTTGCTGGAGCCGGGAATCTAAAAAATGCCTACCAAGAAGCCCTAAAGCGAGATTACAAGTTTTTAAGTTATGGTGATAGTATGTTTGTGAGTTGAAGAGTTGGAGGGTTTTAGGGTTGGAGCGTTGGAGGGTTGGAGAGTGAATACGTCACTGCGAGGGAGCTTAAGCGACCGTGGCAGTCTCATCCAACGAGAGATCGCCGCGTCGCGCTGCTCCTCGCGATGACGCTGTACCGCTATCATGCGCGTGACTTGCAAGAGAGGCTTTGCTTCTCTACCTACCAGAGATGGTTTTGGGTTAGAAAGGAGTATTTCCGCTGCACGGCGGCTAGTTCTAAGGCCGGGTGTTATAATGTGTTGATTTGACAAGCTCTTGGATTTCGTTAATAAATCTTTCTCTAGAAAACTTTTGTGCGGACTCTTGGATTTTTACTTTATCCAGAGTTTTTTCGATATCTAAAAATCGCTTGATTGCTTGTTTAATTCCTCGAGGTGACGAATCGTCATAAAGAATGCCGTTTACGCCGTTTGTAACAATTTCTCTCGCTCCTCCACCGTTGTATGCAATTACTGGAGTTCCTGCTGCTAATGCTTCTACCATTACTATTCCAAAGTCTTCATCTCGCACATTGAAAATAAATGCTCTCGCATTTTGCATATAGGTAACTAATTCTTTATCTGACACAAATCCTGTGAATTTAATGTTTGGTTTTGCTTTTTCCTGTAGGCGTTCGCGTTCACTCCCTTCTCCTACGATGACTAATTTGTCTTGTAGCTCGTTAAACGCATCGATTATTGGGTCTATGTTTTTGTACGGCAAAAGGCGTGAGATGAACAGAAAATAATCGCTACTTTGTGGGATTACTTCGCTAGGCTCATAATGACGTTGGTCGTCGTTGCTAGATTGCTTCAGTCCTACGTCCTTCGCAATGACATTGCCGCTTTCCGTCATTGCGAGCCCGCCAGAGGCGGGAGAAGCAATCTCTTCAGTTGTGTCTTCTTGGCTATTGTTAAACGTTTCTACCTCCACAGGCGGATATATGACTTTTGCATCTCTTCTATAAAATTTCTCAATTCTTTTTTGTGTATTTTTTGAGTTAGTTACTAATACATCTGGTCTTTGTGCTGCTTCAAAATCAAAAATACGCAGTTTACTGTCCAGCAAACTAACGAGGTGCTTTAGAATTGGGTGTTTTCTAACGTTTGTTTCTGTTGGGTAGTGATATAAAAAGCGTGGCGGTGTATGACAATAGCAAATGTGTACTTGATTTGGGCTTGTGATGACAGCTTTTGCAAAGTGAGCGGTTGAGCTTATCACTACGTCGTAGCTGGATAAGTCTAGTGCCTCAAATGCATAAGGAAGTAGTGGTGTGTAAAGTTTTGCCAGAAAGCGCTTAAGGGGTAGTTTTTGAATGAATGTTGTTTTTAGTTGCGGCGACATGCTTCCTGCTGTGTCCGAGATTACTTCGCTTTGCTCGTAATGATTTTGGTCGTCGTTGCTAGATTGCTTCAGTCCTACGTCCTTCGCAATGACATTGTACTTATAGGATTCGTTACTCTCAACGGTGCGATCCGCATATTTGCTTGTGTGGAGAAACGGAGTTTCTCCTGTAAGTCCCGCGCCTGATAGCGGGACGTCGTCATCGCGAGGAGCAGCGCGACGCGGCGATCTCTGATTGGTTGAGATTACTTCGCTATTGCTCGTAATGACTGAACTATTCTCGTCACCTTTTGTCATTGCGAACGAATGTGAAGCAATCTCTGTAGTCTCATCTGCGGCATCAGCGTCCGTCAGACCAAGATTGCTTCGTTGCTTTGCTCCTCGCAATGACGATTGTATAAATCTTGCCCTTATATTTTGGGTCTGCGGGTTGTTTGTGTCTTGGCTGACATAAAGGTCTGCTTGTGGAAAAGCATCAAGTAATGCTTCTACTACTTTCTCTGCACCTCCGTATCTATCTAAGATGTCGTGAACAATTGACACGCGTAAGCTGCTTAGTTCCATATGTTTGTATTGTACTCTATAACAAGCTGTATAATCATATAGTGATTACTAACGGGCTTGGCTTAGAACAGTTAAACGTTGTCCTTTTAATTGCGTCGGTGCTCTTGTCTGCAGGATTATCTTATTTTAGTTCATCACTTTCCTACTATGTTTTGCTAAAGCCTTTTAACAAAAAAGAGTATAAATACGGACTTTTATCTGGGTTTGTTGGTGCAATGATGGACAAGACTTTTTCCATTGGTGGAGTGCCTGGCGTTGTGTCAAGGATACTTATTGCAAAGCGGCATTTAAACGATACGCGATTAGCTTCAAAAACTACAGCGTTTCACTTTTATATCTACAGAATGGTGTCGCTTGGGGTGCTACTTGTATCGCTAATGTTTTTACCTGCAGGATATAGTAGTAATCCAGAAGTCGTGAGGCTTGAAAGAGTTGGGTATTTTTTATTTCCTTTCATGCTATTGCTTTTGTTCTTTGCAATGCGCAAATCATTTAAAAAACAGGTCTTTCGTGTCCTAAGAGCAAGTTTTTACTTTCTTAATGCAAAACTCAATCACAAGATTCCCGTCAATATGAAACAAGAAGACGAGGTGAGCTTGCTAGATAACGTTGATAAAACAACGCTGCTTAAGTTGGCGCTATGCGTTATTGGAGATTGGTTCTTTGTCTCATTAGCAATTGTTTTCATTTTTAGGCTGCTTGGTGTTAGTATTGGCATAAATGCTGCTTTAATTTCGTTTATTGTTGGCAGTGCAGTCGGTGGTGCAACACCAATCCCTGGGGGGCTTGGTGTAATTGATGGAATAATGATTGGAATTTTAAGTCTATATGGAGTTAACCCTGGGGTTAGTTTGCAAGCGATAGTTATCTTTAGGATTGTTTATAATCTGCTTCCTTTTTTAATGGCAATTTTGTTTGTCCAATTGCTTTATGGCATCACGCCGTTAAGAAAGGCGATTGGATTTTTAAAGGTGAAAAAACTCTGGTAGCCGGTACGGGATTCGAACCCGTGTTACCAGGATGAAAACCTGGCGTCCTGGACCTGACTAGACGAACCGGCCATGCGTCAAGAGGATTTTACCAGTTTAAGCTATATATCTCAATGATTATTTGTTGACGTTTCAGACGATTGATATAAACTAATATTACTTTAGTATTGACGAGCATGGTACTATAGGGTGGTTATGGAAGCGATTAAACAGTTACGTAGAAAAAATATAAATCTTAATTCAACCCCAGAAATGGGTGCGAATCCCTATTATTGGGTCGCACTTGGTTTGGGGTCGGTGTCTGTTGTTTCCCCTCTCTCCTTAGAAAAACTGCAGTAACGGTCTCCAAACCTTTCGTCAGGTTAAGACCAAAGATGCAGTTTAAAAAATGATTTTATTCACTCATAAGGAGAGATATCATGCGCAAATTCAACAACAACTTAACTAAAATGTATGCAGTGGGCTTTTTAACAAGCCTGCATTTTTTCAGCGCGGTACTTGTACCGATGTTGACGATATGGGCGGGATTATCCTTCACGCAAGCGATGATCTTACAAAGCATATTTGTTGTCTCTGTGACGATCCTTGAGATTCCAACAGGAGCCGTTGCAGACATCTATGGGCGAAAAGTCTCGCTTGCTATGGGGATGCTGATTGCCTTCATTGCATTTGAAGTCTATGGTTTTGATAAGACGTTTGTAAGTTGCGTAATCGGTGAGGTATTAATTGCATTCGCAGCAAGCCTCATCTCAGGTGCGGATAGCGCGATGATTTACGACTCTCTCAAGCAAGAAGGCCAGGAAAAGCATGCAAGTAAGGCATTTGGCAGGTTCCAGTCGGTTCGGATGCTTGGCATTTTGATTGCAGGACCGATAGGTAGCGTAATTGCTAGCAAGTTTGGCATGATTGCGCCGATGCGGGTCACTGGTATTACCGCGTTTTTGGCATTTTTGATAGTGGTGATGCTGAAAGAGCCGTCCATCGAAGAAGAAAAATTAGCGACTACATTTAGAAAGCAAGTAAAACAGCTATTTGTTGGCATTAAGGTTCTTAAGCATGATAGGAAGCTATTAGATCTTGCGTTGGACTTTGCAATTATGGCGGTTGTCGGAAAGACAATGATTTGGCTGTACCAGCCACTGCTTAGTGATGTGGGTATGCCAATTGCCTACTTTGGCTTTGTTAGCTTCTTTTTTGTGCTGATTGAGCTGTTGCTAATGGCAAATACCAACGTTGTTATCGATATGCTTAAAGGTATTGAAAGAGTTTTTAGCATAAGCCGAATCGTGCCTCTTGTAGGTTTGGTGCTTGCAGTAGTGGCAGTTATAGTTGGTGCAAACTTACTCGGTCAAGCCTTAGCAGTTGTTAGTGTTACTCTTGTTGTTGCTTTTGCTCTGGGGCGTAAGCCGTATTTTGACGCGGTGATGAATAAACGCATCGCGTCAAAAGATAGAGCAACAGTCAACTCAACTGTTCGCATGATTAGTATGGGGATTATGTTTGTAGCTAATCCTATTATTGGTTATGCAACGGATAAGGTCTCAATCCTTGCGCCACTTCTTGGGCTTGTGTTGGTAGCGAGTGTGTGGATTTGGCATAAGCAAGAGTAGTACAAAAGGTGGTATGGACTGTAGGAGTTCATGCCACCTTCATTATTCTTACTTAGTTGTGCTATTCTTGTGTTATGAGGTCGTCAAAATCATTAAAAATGGGGTTAATTGGAGCTGCTTTTTTTGTTGTTTTCATTATCGCAATAATGGTGTGGGCGAACCGCGAGAACATTCTTTACGGTTGGACTGTTAGTGAATGGATGAGTCCTAAACCTTCGGGACCAGTTACTATTGTAGTTAGGACTGAAGAAGGCAAAGAAAATGTTTACCTTAAATACAATGGTAAACGCGAACAAATAGGAACACTTAAACACGAGCTTGGTTCAGACTTTCCACTTATGACAATGTTTGTCGAGATCAATGCTAATCGTTTTGTGGTTACTATGCCCGATAAGAGTATTAGAGCCGATATGAATGGTGTGATTTACTATACACTAGATCCTGACTTCCCTAACGAACCCGAGAAAAGTAGAAAGGCTCGGTCTGTGATTGCAGATAGAAATAGTCTTGCAATTGTGCCTCTTGGTCCAAATCATGCTCCGGGTTGGGAAACAATTGCAAAGATCTTGATAACCCCTAAAGATATTGATCGACCAAGTGTAAGAAAGGTATTTGATCCACCACTTGAGGTCGATTCTTTTTTTAAGTCTATAGAGGTACCGACTGATTAGTAAGTGTTATGGAATTGGTTCTTATTTTAGATAATATTCGAAGTTTACATAATGTTGGCTCGATTTTTAGAATTGCTGATGGTGCTGGTGTAAATAAGATTTATTTAACTGGAATAACAGGATATCCGCAAAAACAAAACGATACGCGTCCTCCTTGGGAAGTAGAAAAAGTCAGCAAAGGAGTTCATAAAACTGCGTTGGGTGCAGAAGAATATGTTGATTGGGAGTATGTTAAAGATATAGACGTTCTTGTAGATAAGCTTAAGCGAAATGGCTATCAAATAGCATCATTAGAATTAACCGATAACTCTGTAAACATCTTTCAGTTATCTGCGAATGGTTTAAACGATAAGGTAGCTCTAGTTGTCGGAAATGAGATTGACGGTGTATCGAAAAGTGTGTTAGAAACATCTGATTTAATAATTCATATCCCAATGAGTGGTAAGAAAAAAAGTCTTAATGTTGCAACCGCAACCGCTGTCGCAGTATACGAACTGCTTAATAAATAAGCTTTGTGAATTTGCTCAAATTAACCAAAAGATGTATACTTTATCCCGTTATCAAAAGATTTTAGGTAACTTAAGATTATGTTAGACAAATTAGTTGTATCAATTCTTGTCGACGAGGTAGTCGGTGGATTTTTTATTTCAGTTCCTCCTGGTCATGTTGCATGCGTATATGACCGTGGGCGTGGAATATTGAATAAGACATGGGAGCCAGGCTTGCATCTAAAAATCCCTTTTTGGCAAGTAGCGAAGCTTTTTAATGCCCAAACACTAGAGTACGATATCCGTGAGGGTACTGATATTGATAAGCCTGAAACGTTTGGCGATACTGCAATAAAAGCCGTTTCGAAAGATAATAAGATGCTTTCTATTGAGGGAACAATTCTTTTGAAAATCAATAAAAATATGCTTCCCAAATTGTGGGAGTCTGTTGGTGACAAGTTTGTTAGCAAGATTGTTCGACCAGTTAGCAGGAGTCGAATAAGACAAGTTATTGCAAAATACACAAAAGATGAGATTTTAACCTCAAACCGCAAGCAGATAGAGGAAGAAATAATGCAAGAATTAAACGATTTCTTTAAAGACAAAGGCCTCATAGTTGAGGGGGTCTTACTATCTGAAGTTCACCAAGCATAGCTTTTTATTCTGTAAGCCCCCGTCTCAACTAATCTTTTTCCTTAAGTTTGTCTCTCAAACCTTCTAAAATATCTGCAGCTAAGTCTTTGCCACCAAGCCCAAAAGCTAAACCGCCGGCAATTGCAATCATTGCTACAAAACCGGTAAAGAGTGTTGCAATTAGCGTTTCGGCTATTCCAAGCTCAGATAAAGCAGCCAAAATTACAAATGTGAGAATTGAATATTTGGTTACTACTTCTAAAGCGTTGGCTGCTCCTGTACCAAGAGCGGCTGCTGCTCCATGTACAAATTGAGATGTAAGATCTGCAAATATCGCACCTAGCATAAGAATTAGCACTGCAACGATAACCTTAGGTATATACGCCAGTGTTCCGTTGATTAGAACGTTTACTTGTGATAACCCAAGAACTTCTACCGTTGGGTTTAAAAATACCAATACTACAGCCCATCTAACAATTTCGCCTAGAAGCTCTGCTGGGGTTATTGTTGTCCCGACGCGCTTTAGTGCAGTTGAAAGTCCAACCTTTTCTGCAAACGGCTCAATTTGAGATAACTCCAAGAACTTGATAACTATTCGTTTTGTAATCTTGGCTAAGATCCAGCCGATAGAAAATATTACTATAGCGGCGATTATGCTAGGAAGATAATTCCAGAAAGACTCAAAGCTGTCTAATACTCCTTGTACAACTACATCAAACCATTCTGATATAAAACTCTGCATTTATTATCACCTCCTTTACTTATATCCTATAAACAGATTAACAAATTATTAGTACCGTTTCAAGAGAAAGATTAAACAATGCCTTGTTGGAGCATAGAATCGGCGACTTTGATAAATCCTGCAATGTTTGCTCCTTTAACATAGTTTACAAAGTCACCTTCTTGCCCATACTTCAGAGTGGCTTTGTGAATGTTTTTCATAATGTTTCGTAGCTTTTCATCAACCTCTGCTCTACTCCATTGGAGCCGTAAACTATTTTGAGACATTTCAAGTCCAGATACAGCTACCCCTCCAGCGTTAGATGCTTTACCTGGTGAAAATAGTATCTTGGCATTTAGGAAAGTATCTATAGCTTCTAGCGTTGATGGCATGTTGGCTCCTTCTACAACCGCAATTACTCCATTATCTACTAAAGCCTTTGCGTCATCGGCATTGATCTCGTTTTGTGTAGCACAAGGAAGAGCAATATCGACCTTTGTGTTCCATGGCTTTTTGCCTTCGTAATACTCTACTCCGCTATATTGCTCCGCGTATTCTTTAATTCGACCACGCTTTACGTTCTTAAGTTCTTTAACATATTCAAGTTTTTCTTGTGTTATTCCATCTTTGTCGTAAACAAAACCACTTGAGTCAGATAAGGTTACAACTTTTGCACCAAGTTGTATCGCTTTTTCAGCAGCAAACTGCGCAACGTTCCCTGAGCCAGAGATTGCTACAGTTTTACCTTCTATCTCTTCACCTTTGTTTTTTAGCATTTCAACTAAAAAGTAAACAACGCCGTAGCCTGTTGCTTCTGGACGAATATAGCTTCCACCCCAATTAGGATTTTTGCCAGTCAAAACACCTGTAAATTCATTGGCTAACCGCTTGTATTGCCCGAATAAAAAACCAATCTCTCGCGCGCCCACACCGATATCTCCAGCAGGAACATCGGTATTTGGACCAATGTGTCTAAACAGCTCTGTCATGAAAGACTGCGTAAACCGCATTACTTCGGCATCAGACTTACCATGAGGATCAAAATTACTTCCACCTTTGCCGCCACCCATTGGAAGACCCGTTAAACTATTTTTAAAGGTCTGCTCGAACCCTAAGAATTTTAGAATGCTAAGATTTACAGTTGGGTGAAAACGTAACCCTCCTTTGTATGGACCAATTGCGCTATTAAATTGAACCCGATATCCTTTATTTACTTGAACGTTACCATCGTCATCTACCCAAGGCACTCTAAACATAATGACTCTTTCAGGTTCTGTAATTCTTTCAAGTAGTGCTTGTTCTTGATACTTTGGATTTTCGTTTATGAATTCTGAGACTGAGGTAATAAATTCTTTAACTGCTTGCAAAAATTCGGGTTCATTGGGATTTCGCTCTGCTACTTTTTGAATGAATTGTTCTGCATTAAACATATTCCAACTAGTAATTATACTCCCTTTTTCCCGACTGACTACACCGCGTTTAGCTCGAAATACCGCGGTATTGTTATGGGAGCGAGAAGCTAACGAATTTGCTTCATTGTTTTCTGTCTACTTTTCTTTAGTGACTACTTTTACTTTACACAACTCGTGGAAGCCGTATTTGCCGTGTTCTCTACCAAATCCTGAGTGTTTATTGCCGCCAAATGGATTACATGGTTTTAGATAACTCACGTTATTATGGCTAATCATTCCTGTGTTAATTGCTCGTGATGCCTTTTCTAACTTCTTTTTATCTTCTGTAAAGATGTAGCCACCAAGTCCGTAACAAGTATCGTTGGCAAGTTTAATTGCTTCGTCAAAAGTTTTAAATGAGACAATTGGCAAGACTGGACCAAAGACCTCCTCTTTCCATACTCTCATTTCTGGCGTGATATTTGTAAGTAGTGTAGGCTCGTAAAAAACTCCATCTAGATTTTCTGGTGTTTTTCCACCTGTTATGACTTTGGCTCCTTTTTCTAAAGCATCTTGCATTTGGCTTTGTAGCAAGTCGAGTTGGCGCTTAGCTACAAGTGGTCCAAGATCAGTATCTTTTTGTTCAGCAATGCCAAGTTTTTTACTTGAAAGTAGAGTTTCGAGTTTACTCGTTACTTCATCTAACTTGCTCTCATGCACAATTAGGCGTTTTAAGCCGTCGCACGCTTGACCTGTATTAAAAAATCGACCAAAGTAAATGCTATCAATCACCTTATCTACATCAGCGTCTTCAAAAACAATTCCTGGTGCTGAACCTCCAAGTTCTAATAAGATTGGAATAAATTTCTCGCTAGCAACTTTATACAAGTACTTCCCGACCTTTGTACTACCAGTAAATCCAATCATGTCGATGTCTTGATGTACTAGTAAATCCCCTACTTTGCCGTCACCATACACTTCGTTAAAAACCCCTTCAGGTACATCGGACTCTTTAAATGCCTTTTCTATTTCTTTGCCAAATAATGGGACTTCTTCTGAGTGTTTGTAAACTACAGTGTTACCTACGATTAAATTTTGAATAGTTTGCCATACAAAGTTAGAAAAAGGGAAATTCCAAGGTGAGATTACTGCTACAACTCCTTTGGGTTCATAATAAACCACATGAATTTCATTATCGTTTTCAAAAGTAACTTCTGGGCTTAAATATTTTTTAGCATTCTCAAGATACCACCGAAAATATCCAATACCGTTTTCCTCAAAATCTAGAAGCGACTGCCAGTAAGGCATTCCCATCTCTCGTGAAGCCAAAAGTGCAAGTTCTTCTTTTTTATTTTCAAAGATTGTAAGCGCTGATTGTAAAAGCTCAAGTCGCTTTTCTAGTCCAATGCTTTGCCAGTTTGGTTGTGCATTGCGGGCAAGCGCAACTTTGTCTGTGATTTCTTGCTCGGTAGAGATCTCGACCTCGCCTAAGACCTCATTTGTTGATGGATTGAACGATGTTAACTTCGCCACTATGTACCCATTATACTCTCGTTACTAGTCGACTTATAATTCTACTAGACTGCAGATTCCAGTGTAATTTTGATAGCGTCATATTTGTCCTTAATAATATCTTTAGCCTCTGGCATTAGTTTTTTCCAACTTCGCTCTAACTTGCTAAGCACCCATTGTGTTCCCTCATTGATATCCTTTCCATGAATTACAAATGCTAGGTAAAGAAGTGAATTAACTCCTGCAAAATGCGCCATTGCATCGGCGCTAGCTAGAATCTTGGCTTCGAGGGTATCTTGTTTAATCCCTTGGCTAGCCCTGTGAGTTAATATTGTGTGTTTGACTTGCTCGATTTTTTCTTGAGGGTAGTTAAACTTCGATAGTACTTCTTGCGCTAACCTCGCGCTGTGAATGTGGTGCTGGGGGTACCAGTCTTTGTTTAAAACTGAGGCGTAATCATGAAGAAGTGCTGCCAATTCACATACTTCCTCGTCAGCTCCAAGTTCTTTTGCTAACATTTTTGCGTACTTCGCGACAAAATATATGTGATGTGACCAAGCACCATAACCAAAGTAGTTAGTTTCTTTCTTGCAAGCTTCTTCAACTAGATTTGCTACTTCTTCAATCATAAGTGTATGCCAATCATAGCATAGTGGTAGCATTAACAAGCTAAAAGCTATAAGATTTAGAAACTTGCTTGTTCTAGTTCGCGTTTGACGACTAGTTCGCTGAAGCCTGTTTGCTCATCTGGCTCATACGAAAAGGTTGTTTTTTCTACTTCACCAATTACTATTTCTGCTGTCGTATATACAATAGACCCTCTTTTCAAGTGTCCTCCATAAACATTACCGTTTTTATCTGCAATTGAGATATGTAGGTGGCAGTCGGTTGTAGATAAGGTGCCAACTAGTGAGACAATCTCAAATTTTTCGTTGTACTCCTTTGTAATGTTTTCATCTGCCATACGTATGACTGCCTTTTGCAAACTACCGACACATGTCAAAATTACGCCTGCTTTTATGTTGTGTTTCTTGGCGTACTCTTCGATGGATCCTCTTAAGTCTTTTCTTGGTGTGAGTCTAAATATGTGTATTTTCATGATAACAATAAAGCATACTAACGAGACATGGAAATTATGCCCAACCCAACAAAATCACTATGCTCCGATTCATGGGTTTGTACATTGCATTTAAATTCATAGTCTTGCCGTATTAAGGAAGCCTCATAAACATCAGGTTGAGTTGTACTTGACTCGACTTCAGTAAAACCGTTTTTTTCTAGAAAGTCGATTAGTTCATTAAATACATCTTTCTGCTCATATCCCTTTTTGGGTTGATATATTATAAATAACTCAGCGAGTTGAGAGTTTCCAAGGATTGTGTTTTTGTCATGGTGCCACCTGCGTACTTCGGTCGCTGTTGTGAGATTCTCTCTGGCTACCAGCTCTTCAATTTGCATAAGTTGTTTAGACTTTTTGCTAGTAAAAAATACCCCTAAGCCAACCAATAATGCTAAGGTTATAAGAACGAGAATAATTCGTTTTTTGTTGGATGTATTAACTTTAGTGTTATTGTTTTTAGATTCTATAGATTAATAC
>JALWZS010000045.1 GCA_027002475.1 bacterium
TCTGCCAATATTACGTTAACGTTACCATCATGTTCTTTATCAAAGTAGTCAACACTACCAACCATGCCAAGAATCTGACCAGTCTTAGGATCAACAGTAATAACACCAGCTTGAGACGCATTTGCACTTTGTGATTGTAAATAGTCTATTTGTTTTTTTGCCTCTTCTTCCAAAACTTGCTGAGCCTTCCAATCTAGCGTCGTGTAAACACGAAGACCTCCTTGTTCTACCATCTTTTCACCAAACATCTCAGTCAGTTGGTTTTTTACAAAAAGAACAAAGTGCGGAGCTTTTATATCTTTAGCGCTATAACCATAACAAACGACTTTCGGATCTTGTGCCAACACCTCATCTTTTTGTTGTTTGGTTATATAGCCATTCTTAACCATAAGCGAAAGAACAACTTCTTGCCGTTTTTTGGCGTTTTCAGGGTATGCTCCACATGGAGAGTACAAACTTGGCGCTTGCGGCAACCCTGCAATAAGTGTTGCTTCGGCTAGGGTCAAGTCTTTAACGTCCTTACCAAAATACATCTCAGCCGCTGCACCAACCCCCCATGCCTGTCCACCGTACGGGCTTTCGTTAAAGTACATTTGAAGAATTTCATCTTTTGTATATTTGCGTTCTAACTCAATAGATAAAATTAACTCTTTAATTTTTCTCGAGTAAGTTCGTTCAGGGCTAAGCAGCGTGTTTTTAACAACCTGCTGGGTAATTGTTGATCCACCTTCTAATCTGGTGCCCGTGATAATACGATAAGCAGAACGTAGTATACCGCCCATATCAAAACCTTCATGAGAATAAAAATCTTTGTCCTCAACCGCAATTGTAGCCTGCTTTAAGTACTCTGGAATATCATCAAGCGATACCAATGTACGCCTTTCGTCACCATAAATTTCATACAACAGAACCCCATCGCGTGAATATATTTTGGTTGACTCTGCAATTTTACGCGTGCTTAACTTTTCAGGAGAGGGGAGATCCCTTGAAAAGAATGCAATCACACTAAAAACAGTAATTACACCAAATAGCACCAAAAACAGCACACCCGCCGCCAAAAACGATATTATCTTGGCACGTCGCTTGCGGGATTTGACTGAAACTCGGCGCTTCCTTTTCGAAAGCCATCTTTTCATTTTAGGTTTTTTAACATTAATCGGCATAAATCGAACTTCCTTATTTTAACATCAACTCACTGAAAGTGCCTTTGCTATAACACCCATCTTATTTTATATTACATACAAGAGTAAGGCTAAGCATACCTACACTTTATAACTTTACTATCCCAAAAGAGAAGGTACAATATCAATATGAAATTTTTACGTAAACATACATGGATATGGATTGTCATTTCGCTACTTGTGGCGATTAGTATGGTTCTTATACCAATAGTTGCAGTCATTCCGGGTTTACTATCATAAAATGAGAGTTTCAGGAGGCAAAGCAAAAGGGCACCGCTTAAACGTCCCATCAGCAGTCAGTGATTTAAGACCTTCGCAAGATCAGGTAAGAGAAGCCATATTTAATATTCTTAGTGACTGGATTGTTGGCAAGGATGTCTTAGATTTATTTGCTGGCACAGGTAGTCTTGGAATTGAAGCCTTAAGCAGAGGAGCAAGGACTGCAGATTTTGTTGATAAAAGCCACGATGCATGCGACATGATAAAGCGAAACATCAATCACACATACTTGCAGGGCAAATCAGACATTTTTGAATCAGACGTTTTTAAGTTTCTAAACTCGCCGCATCATCAACTTTATGATCTTATATTCTTAGATCCACCGTACGCACACACTCCACGTGACGAGATAATGAAAATCCCACAGTTTTTAAAGGATAATGGGGTTCTAATCTACCTTCACGGAAACAAAATAATTATGGAAAACAAAGAAGACAGAGCCTTAATAGGGGATAAACTTGAACTATTTGACACTCGCCGCTACGGTCGCACATTTGTGTCATTCCTCCGTAAAACCAAAAATAAAGATAGGGTTGCTTAATACGTTATAATATGTCCCATGGGAGCAGTACCCAAAAAGAAACCATCAAAAACGCGTGCTCGTAAACGACATAGTGCGTGGGAAGCATCTCAAATAAAAGCACAGTCCGTTCAAACCGTTACTTGCCCGAAGTGTGGAGAACAACGTTTACCGCACCGAGCATGTCCACATTGCGGATATTATAAGGACACATTAGTTGTTGAACCTAAAGCGACAGTAAAAAAGGTTAGCTAACAAAATTCTAAGACGCGTTAGGATTTTGTTTATAAATACATTGAAAACTAGAAAGGATCCTAGACACCAAGCCAGACGCCTTGCTGTCCTTGTCCTATTCGAATGGGCATTTAGACCTGATAGACCCATCTTAGAACACCTTGACGCAATAAGACGCGAAGGTAGTCAACTCTTAAGAAAGAAAAATAAAAAAGAATATCAATACGACAATACCTTATTCGAAGAGTTAATAAAAGGAATTCCTGTATATAAAGACGAGATCGATAGCATCATATCTAAAAGCGCTCCAGAGTGGCCAATAGATCAAATATCCAAAGTGGACTTATCTATTCTAAGAATAGCAATCTTTGAGCTTTTGCACAGAGAAGCTACTCCAACCAAGGTGGCAATTGATGAAGCGGTAGAGCTTGCTAAAGAGTTTGGTGGAGCAAACAGTTCAAAATTTGTAAATGGAGTACTTGGAACAGTTGTTAAAGAATATCTAGAAGAAGAAAGTAGGAAAGAAAAGGCGGTTGCTAAGTCAGACAACGAGTAATAGAATACGCCCATGAACACTCCAGATTTTAAGCCATTATTAGATGAAATTGGTATTAAGTTTAATAATGAAGAGCTACTTCTTAACGCTTTTGTACATAGGTCGTTCTTAAATGAAAATAGAGGATTTAAACTTCCTTCTAATGAGCGATTAGAGTTTTTAGGCGACGCATGTTTGGAACTAGTTGTTAGTGAACATCTTTACAAAAACTATCCCCAAGAGCCAGAAGGCAAATTAACTAGCTACAGAGGCGCACTGGTTAACACCCAGTCTTTAGCGCAAAGCGCAAAAAGTATTAACCTTGGCAACTATCTTTTACTAAGTAAAGGGGAGGAAGAAGGTGGGGGCAGGGATTCAAATTACCTAATGGCAAATACCTTCGAGGCGTTGGTTGGTGCAATATACTTAGATCAAGGCTATAAAACTGCACAAAAGTTTATTGAAAAGTATGTTATTAGCAAATTGGACGAGATTATACGACTTGAGTTGTACCGTGACCCTAAATCAAAACTTCAAGAACTAACCCAAGCTCAAATGAGTATTACTCCAACCTACAAAGTAGTTAGTGAATCTGGACCAGATCACGATAAGACCTTCGAGGTTGAAGTGTACCTTAACGATAAAGTCGCTGGTAAAGGGGTCGGTTCAAGCAAACAAAAAGCAGAAATTGCAGCAGCTAAAAACGCGCTAGAAAAACTCTCTACAAAACAGAGCAATATTTAGAAAACTCTTTTGTATATTTTTCTTTCCTAGCGTCATTATTCGCATCGTAAGTATCCTGACACTCTTGGAGCTGTGGTGAGTATGTCTGATCACAATTTTGTAGACAAAAGAGACTTCCAGAAGCAGCACAATCATCCATACAAGCATTAAGCTGAGCCTCTAACGGTTCTTTACATGCATTGTACTCTTGTTCGTTTTCTTGTGCCTCGACGTCACATTGCACCATTAAGGTGTTCACAGAACTTAAAGTGTTTTGTGGACAAATTAAGGTTGAGGATATGCAATCGGCTTTAACTTGGGTACTTTGTGGAACAGGGGTGTTAGTGGCTTGGATATATAGTGTTGGAGTAGGGGAGTTGCTTTTTGTAACAGTTGGTGTAACGGTTTCGGTTGATGTAGTTGGTGTTGGCTTCCCACTTGTTGGAGCAATAGAAATCCGTAAGGTTGGCATCGGCTTAGGCGTATATTTACCAATAACTATTGGAACACCACTAATTTGTCGACCAGAGTCATCAATAGGAGTGGTTGTATCGTTAATGTCTAGGGCATAACTGCCCCAAACCAACAGTGCAATAATAACAGCACTTACTACCATAACCGCACCTAATCCAACTCCTTTGATCATACTTTTAGCATAGCATAAATACCAAAAACCCACTAGGAACTTAAGGAAAGATAACTAATAATTGAAATCAATATGTCTTTCCAGTATAATCCCAAAAGCATGGTACGAATACGATTACAAAGACTAGGTCGCAAAAACAGGCCCTACTACAGAGTAGCGGTTATGAACAGTACACAAAAGCGCGAAGGTAAAGCATTAGCACTTATTGGGCGCTACGATCCTGCTAGTAAACTCTTTGAGCTAAATAGGGAAGAATACGATGCGTGGATTGCTAAAGGTGCACAACCAAGCGAACGAGTAAAGAAGCTTGCCGAAGGGCAAATTAAGGCATACACAAAGAAAGACTAACATGACTGAACTGCTTGAATACATTACAAAAAGGATTCTAAGACACCCAGAGGCAGTTAAAGTAGAAGAGGAAGTAGATGGTAACACGGTTCGCGTTACACTTTATACTCACCCTGACGACATTGGGCTAGCAATTGGCAAAAATGGTAAAACGGCAAACGCGCTACGTGAGCTTCTAAAGGTAAAAGCAATTAACTCAAAGCAACGCATTTTTCTTGATATAAAAACTGCACAGGAGTAAGCCTTCTCACTCAATTAACGTACTTCCTTGTTTTACAGATAACTAAAAAGTCTAGTAGGTTCTAAAAGGGGTCGTTTTTTCCTGTTTGATATTGTGATTGTGGGTCAATGGTTTTTTGGTCATACAAAGAGGTGTATTGTACTAACTCCTCCAAGATTTTCTTATCATTTTCACTTAGCCCAGTTATTGGATCTGAGGGGGCACCAATAGAATTAACCAACCCCTCAAAAGGTGATTCCAAACTAAGGGTTAAATCTTTACTTGGAGAATGTACTGCTTCTTCGCCCTCTTGTTCTGGAGAGTAAGCCTCGGTAGGCGCAGCAGTTATATCAATACTCGTAACGCGCATTAATGGAAGTGAGTTATGAAGTTTTTTAATCGCATCAAGTATTTGATACATCTCACCACTAGCAGTAATGTTAACGCTTATAGTTCCGTTCCCATCACTTGGAATATCTGTGTCAAATATTACCTGATTACTTTCACTTGTGTTGGTCTCGCCTTTTTGCGCAATGACATCTTCAGAGGACATGGCCTCAGACGCCTTATCCTTAGCGTTAATTCCACTAAAATAAATGTTTTGCAATGCCATACCAGAACCAACAATTTCATTCTCAACAGAAGACAGTATTACTGGAGCAACAACTCGGCGGGGGACAGCTATATTTAGTTCTATAAAGTACTTTTCTAAATCGTTGACATCCTGAGCATTTAGTAAGTCAAGTTTAGGAACCATACTTTCCACTTTATTTTCTAGCGATTTTATTTTTTCTTGTTTATCTTCAATATCCTGCCACCAACGTCCCAACACAAAAACCCCAACTACGATCCAAAACAATAGAGCAATTAGTGGAAAAGCTATTATTGTTGACAGGTTTTTTATATCTTTCATGCTTGTATCAATTATTACCTTCCTTAGTCTCAGATGCTAGTTTTATAGAGATATCAAAGCCATACGTATAATCCTTATCACTAAAACGAAGACCAGTGATTTGTGGTTTAGCAAATGTATCTGTATCTTCTGCTAAGTTTTTAAGATAAGTTGCCAACTGCGATAACTTTTCAGTAGAACCACTTAAAATTAACGTGCCATCATCTTTTAACGACAAATCGCCAATAGTCATGGTGTCGCCGACAGATTGCACTAACCTTTCTATGATCTGATCGTAGTTAATCCTCTTATCAATAAACTCTCTAGCAGTTTTGCTTTTTTGAGTAATAGAGCGAAGATACCACTCTTCAGTTTTTTTGGTATCTATCTGAGCAACTAAATCGCTAGCTTGCTTATCAATGCTTTGGTATTGCTTAGTTACTGTGTATCTATAAGCAAATAGACCTGCCGTAGTAGCGACAAGACTAATTAAAAGCACCAATGACAACGACACTGAAATTAACTTATAGTTATGGTGCTTTTGAGCCTTTTGTAGGTTTTGAGGTAAAAGGTTAATCGCCATCTTCTTCCCGCCTTGCTAATCCAACAGCCACGGCAAAGGAAACTTGGTTTTCTACCTGTTCGGTCTTTGCGCGGAACTGTTCTGGGATAACAACTCCCTCCCAAGGATTTCCAATTTGAACTTCCAAACCGAGTGTATTAGCTAAAAAGAGCACTAAACCTGGTAGTTGGGCAGTTCCTCCAGTTAATACAACCCGCTTGACAGTTGTTTGAGGATTATGCGTTTGGAAATACATTATCGCGCGCTCGACCTCGTTAACAATAACCTCAACAACAGGACGAACAACTTTCATAATCTTTCCTTCTAGCTGGTCTTCCATAAGACCGTATGCCTTCTTGTACTCCTCTGCCTGGTTCATATCAAATCCGAGCTCTTGAGATATTGCTCTTGCAATAGCTGTTCCACCTGTTCCAATGCTCCTAGTAAATTGGATTACACCGTTATCAACAACTGCTAAATCTGTAGTACTAGCACCAATCGACATAAGAAGTGTCGTTGGAACGTGCCCGGCGCTAACTGGGGTTAAAGAACGAGCAATAGCAACAGTTTCCGTCTCTAGTGCAATTGGTCTTAAACCTGCTTTATCCAAAACGTTCACATATCTGTCAATCAAAGTATTTGGAGCAGCAACTAATAAGACTTTAACCTTTGGCTTCTTATCTTCAGCGGACTTCCTAGCGTTTTTTAATACATCTTTATCTAAAACCATCCAAGAAAGCTTAATCTCGGTTAAGGGCATTGGAATGTATTGTTCTGCCTGCCATTCTATTGCATTGCCTAATTCTGCTTCGCTAACAGCTGGCACTTCTATAACTCGAGTGAAAATTAAACTCTCAGGAAAGGCAGCTACAACATTACGAGACTGTATTCTACTTTCCTCAACCATTTGGCGAATGTATCGGCTCAACTCACGTTGATCACTATCTGAATCAGAAAATATAGAGCCCGCTGGGGTAGGGTGGTAACCAAAAGTCTTAAGCTTAAATTTGCCGCCATTGTTTTCTAACTCTACGGCTTTAAGCGAATTTGATCCGATGTCTAGTCCAAAATATTCTTCTTGCATAAGGGCAGATTTACGTATTTATAGATTCAGTCTATGGTATAGTTAAAGTGATGTCAAGCGATAAAAGTGTTTCTACCAAATACAATCCCATGCCATTAATCTTTACACTAACTGTAATAGCAACCAGCCTTATAATTGCACTCCTAGCACTATTTATTGCAAACAAGATTAGCAAGGCACAAAAAGAAGTATCTGTATACACTAACTATGAAAAGCTTAACATCAATATCACGCCTCAACCCACTAAAGCCATTACTCCCACCCCTAGATCGGCAACACCAACACCACTTCCAACTCTAAGTGAAGAACAAAAAGAAGAGGTGAAAGATACATTTAAAAAAGAATTCGATGACAAAGGCTTAGAGATTCCACCAGAGGCGCTAAAAGAACTAGAGAACCTCTAACTTCTAGCGGGGAACCTCACCCCAGTAGTAATGTTGTGTTTCGTTGTTTAGATATTGTGCGAGTTTTGAGTCCAGAACGTAGCGAGGTTGCCATACAAATTTTTCAGCAGGTGTATTTGTATTGTTATCTGTGCCACTTGTTCCTAAGTCTCTAGATATACTAAACCCTGCTAGAGCAATTACAGAACCATTAACGGTTAATGTCTTCCTTGATAAACCTGTTGTGTCTGAATCAAAGGTCCCATCACAAATAAAAAATCCTGCAATGTTCTCTACGTTCTGATTCGTAACAGAAATATCTCCCTCAACAAGAAAAACAACAACGTTATCATCTCCCACAGTGTAGTCTGTAGATATATCCATATCTCCTTCAACAATTACAACTTGAGTTACGTCTGCATTCTTCCATGAATTTTTAACAGTCGTAGCATCTAGATCATAGTCACCATGTTCTATGTATATTCCGTCACTCGTAGGAAGAGCCGCGCCGCTCAAATCTGTTGCGCGCTGTTTTAGCTCAGTATATTTGGGTAAAACATCACTAATTTGCGATTTATTACTTAATGCGTGAGTATAAGAATCGTCTATCCAGCCGGTAGAAGACTCAATCGTTACAGATCCGTAATCACTAGCTACATCTGCTTCACTAGTATCATCACCTGTTGGGGGAGTAGGCAAGTAAATTTCGCCTTGAATAAACATCGATCCATCTGGGGCTAAGACCCAAGGAGCAGCAAGTTCGTAGGCAGGGCTTGTACTACAATTACCAGCCATATCACAGATTCGATACTGCACTCTAAAAGGATAGTGCGCACTATCTCCAAAGTCTATCTCTCCTGTATTTAATTCAACTAAGCTAGTCTCACCATCGCTTGCATTTTGCCCATTAGAAATTAATTTGACTGAGTCAACAGGTAGCCAACTACTCCAATATTGGCCGTTATGTTCTGTATAGTATTTGTACTCTGCTGTGCTAACATCCACTCCACTAGTTACATCCTGAATATCTGCACTAGTGCTATAGCAGTGGTTACAAGTACCATTAGTTGCCGTAAAGTTTTGCCACGGGTTAGGAATAACTGTATCAATCTTTAATGGTGCAGTATGTTCGCTTTCAACGTTACCATCGTTATCCTCACTATAATAATGCAAAGTGTGCGCTCCTTCATCAGAAAACGTAAAGTTAACATGCTCCGTAGTCCCACCTGCAGACCTAACTTCTACCTGATCCCAATAGACTAAAGCGGCAGGCGTACCAGTCGCACCAAGTTTTACATATATGTAATTTGTTGAAGAAGGAACAGTAAACGTAGCAGTAGCGTTATGCCACGACCAATTAACACCTTCGATATGATTGGATGTTGCAAGCAAAGTATCGTTATCTCCATTAACATCTTCACCCCAAACCTCAAAGTACGCGTAGTCACCACTAAACATTAAAGTCCTAGCCCAGGCGCTTATTTCAACCAACTCTCCTGCAGGTAGCTCTATCGAATATGGCTCGTTATACCAATAATAGAAAGTGGGTGTAAGCCCAATAAACAAAATCGCAGCAGAACGAGACCCATCATGTGCTGAAAACGAACTACTATAGTACAAGACCAAACCAGAGGTACCTTTATACCAGTTGTCTATGTCTGAACCAGTTAAAGTCTCGAAAGAGTTATTTAAAAAAGGATTTAACTGTGTAGTTGTAAACTGTGTAACAACAGGTGTACCGCTATCAATCCAATATGTATTTTCAGCAACACCACTTTCCGAGTCAGTAATAGATAAATCCACATCAATATTGCTGCGATACCAGTTATCCTGGCCTGCAGTTCCAGAATAACTCCTAGTTGTAGTAGGTGGAGTAGTATCAGCTGCATACACATTCCTAGACGGAAATACCACCACAAGAACGAAGCCAATAAGGAATGCTACAAACAACTTTCTGGCAGTTCTCATGTGATAAATATACACTAAAAACGACTAGTAGGGTAGAGAAAAAGAAACTTACTTAGATAAAGATCCCTGACTCGAAAATAACACGTAGTCCAATATAGATGGTGGCACTGGAGCACTTCTTTGCACTTGTACAGTCCTTTCAGTCTCTCCAGACTGCCCAGTAGAAGTAAGTACCGTACTTTGTACAGGAATTACATTAGAAGCAGATGGCGACACTGATAGTGATGTGTCTGCATACATAGCTCTAAAGCGAATGACTCGATCCTTTCCACCTGCACTTCTGTTATCTACGGAGATACTTTCTGTGCATTTTCGTGTATTGACATTAAAAGTTCCAGAATCAAAGTTAGCACCACTAATACTCCCACACTCGTAAGCGTATCTAGAAACTGTGTATGGTTCGGCATCACCGTGTATTTTAGTAACAACTAATGCAGTGCCTTCATCCCATGTATATGAAACAGTACCAGCGATACAAGTAGCGCAGTCCAGATTAATTTGTGCCACTGAATCCTTTTCTAGTTTACTTATATTGAGAGCAGTAGATTGCTCTACTGTAACTTCTTTGATATACGCACCACTCTGCAGGGGAGTAGGGGTTGTAATTGGCACTGGAGCGCCGCCACCTTGTTCTAATTCTAGAAGCTTTTCTTCTAACCCCGCCTCTGCCGCAGAGTACGCACGATTACTTTCCTCGTTTAGGTTCGTTTCCTCAATGTTTTTTATTGCGGTACCTGCAATTGAAAAACCTATTGTAGCGGCAACTAAGATAACAAGTAGTATAAGTGGCAAGACCTGACCTTCTTTATTAACTAAGGCAGTTCTTTTTATTTCCATATTTATTAAATTACCCTTTAAGCATCGACTTGTCAATTTAAGTTATACACTAGTAGCCTCTTGTAATAACTATGCGTTTAAATTCAAGAGTAGCTTGACCATGAACATCCGAGAGCGCGTCAGATTGACTAAGCTTTAACGCAATTGTTACCTTATCTGGATCAACTACCGACTCATCTACATTTGCAGTAAATGAGTCAACTGTTACTGTGCTACTAGTTAGTTCACACCCATCCCCACTACTACAAGTAGACGTGCCGTCACAATCAGACGTCTTTTTGTATAATTTCCCGTTGCTGAGGTAAATGGTAACTGTCGAGCAATTACCATTTGATGCATACTCTAGATTAGAATCGCTATTAGGGATCGTCAGTTGTACACCTGTATTAGAGTAAACACTAGTAGCGTCTTCTGCACTTCGTATTGTCCTAACAAGTTGTTCCATAACCCTTAACCCCTCATGGTTAACCTGAGTAACGACATCAGCCTTATCATATGCACCAGTTAAAGAAATAAATGCAGTTATAGAAACTCCTGCGATTGCCATAATCAAACCTATTGATACAAGGAGCTCTATAAGTGTAAAACCGGAATATTTTGAAGGCGAGTTTAATTTCTCCATTTAGTTAAAATAGTACCAGTTTCGACTTTAGAATATCCAGAAGCAGAACTACCGTTATTCCATAAGACATAAACTGTGACTTCTTTTCGTGTAGCATCTCCTGAAATTCTAAAGACTTGGTAAAGATGCACTGTAGCGTTATTTATTACAACCCCTTGTATTTCGCATCCCTCCTTCATAGTACCCGAATCGATACTGCACTGAGAAGGCTCCAGTCCATCGCCACTTGGGTTTTTCTGGTAGTCCCCATTGCCTAATGCAAAGAATTCAGCCGAGTTGGTATCACGATAAAATCTAACAAAGTCAATCCCAGCATCCGCATATTCTTGAGCAACTGATCGAATCCTTGAGGCATCTGAGGTATTCAACGTAGTAACCGCCAGCTTGGTTAATGCCGCAACAACAACAAGCATTAACCCAATAGCAATTAAGATTTCAATAAGTGATAAACCTTTATCATTTACAAACATACTCTTTACAATATTAGTTGTCGCAATACCCGGCATCCGCCTGACAAGTCAATGAACCACCACACGTAGTATATGTTCCTTCATTATTCTCAAGTGTAGCTGATAGTTGGTAGCACTTTGGTATTGAATTTATTTCATGCACTGAGTACGAATAATAGTATGTAGAATCATTTATAGGGTCAGTTGGCCATTCAGATATATAGTCGGCGAGCACAGTAGATAAATCTGAGTAAGTTGGTGCATCAGTTGACGAAGGGTACTGTCTCCCATGATCTAAGTAATATTGCTCGAGCGCACTACGAACCGCCTGTAAGTCAGTTTCACGCTTTGTGTTTCTCCCCTTACCATAAAAAACGGCAGGCTTTAAAATGGCTATAGAAACAGCTGAAAGAACACCTAGGATTACAATTACAACCAACAGCTCAATAAGGGTAAATCCTTTGTTTTTATTAAAACGTCTTTTCATAAAAGGCAGTAATATATGTTTAGACTACTAGATAGCAATGCTTAATGTCAAGTATCCACTGATAATAATATCAGCCCACAAGAATGCAATTAATGCTCCTGTTGCCATATATGGTCCAAAAGGAATCGTTTGTCCAATCTTACGCTTTCCAATAAGTAAAAAGACTACAGCAATAAGCCCTCCAATCATAAACGACAAATACATTCCAACTAAAGTGCCTAGCGCCGAAAGAAATAGTCCTATTACAAACGCTAACTGCACGTCACCGCCCCCCATACCTTTACCCTTTGTTCCAAAATGAAGAATCGCAAAAAAACTCGAAGCTGCAAGGGCAGATAAAACTCTAACTGTTAATTCAAATATCCACTCATTCTTATCCGCTGATACTACAAATAAGTAAACTTGCCAAAAGACGAAAACAAGAAGTAAGAAATATAAAACGCTTTCGTTGATAATCCCGTATTTAATGTCAATCATGCTTATAACAAATAGGGAATAGGCGAACAACATAGCTATGGCAACAGTTAATAAAGTTGTATTTGATTGCACCCAAAAAGACCACATTACAAACATCGTTATTAAACCCGTTAAGATTTCTGAGATAACGTACTGTATTGACATCTTCTTGCCGCAACAACATGTTTTACCCCGCTGCACAAGAAAAGAAATCACAGGAATGAGTTCGTACCATGCTAGCGTATGGTTGCAGTAGTCACAATGAGAACGCCCAACTATTACACCTTCTCCCGCAGGTAATCTATCTATAACTACATTCAAAAACGACCCTATAAATGCGCCTATTATAAAAAACACACATAAACTAAGTATCCACCACATTTAATTATTGTATCAGTACATTTTGCTACAAAATATTTTATGTTAGGATTATTTAAGTATGGATGGTAAAAATTCAAGCGGGTTTTCGCTAATTGAACTTATGATTGTTGTTGGAATCATAAGCATGGTCTCAGCGATCTTGATGCTCACAATAAATCCTCTACAGATAATGTTTCGAGCCCGTGATAGTGACAGAGTTACCGACATTGGAACTATTAACAACGCAATACAAAACTACATGACAATAAAAAAGCAAACCATTTGCGAAGGAGTAGGGCAGTGCAATGTCGATTTTGAGCTAAATGGAAGCGATCCGGTCAGTCAAGTTCTAGTAAATTCACAAGTCCTAAAAACAATACCCGAACCACCAAAAGACGCACTTAGCGAAAAATGCGATTACCACATTTTTCTTTTAAATAACGACGATGATTATTTACTACGTTGGTGCTTTGAGTCTTGGACAAAAGCAGATGTTGACCGCTTAGTAGGAGATGAAGCGCATTTTTGTACTTGGGATCAAACAGACAACATTGCCATATGTTTTGCTAATAAAAAATATTCAATCCCTGCGATAAAATATAATTAACCATGCTTAGAATACTGAAAATACTAAACGACAACAGCCTTGTTTTACTGAGTGTTGGTGCTCTTCTAACTGTAATAGGCATTGTTACTTACACAATAAGACGACGACGTAATAAGACGCGACCGACACAACAAGCTGATAATAAACAACACGTTCCAAACCAGGAAGAACTACAACGAGCTAAAGACATCTTCCGAAATATCGAGTAAATATCCTTTCGTTTCTATAAAGTCTCAAGGTATAACCACAATTAGTCGTGAACGGTGGCACATAAGCGAAGAGACCGCCAAAGCGGTCTCTTGCTTTACGTGGTTTACTCAAGATTACTGAGCAGTACAACTTGTTCCACCGCCAGGTGAATCTTCAGAATCTGCGAACACAAATGCTCCTGCAGTACCTACACTTGGAGCTGTGTCACAACACAAATACGTTTGGCCGTCACCGGAGTAATATGTCCAGTATCCGGTGCTAGTACAACCAGTACTCTTGGCATCTAACTCACCGTAAACGATTGTTTGATACGTTCCCACGTCGAGGGTCACATCAGAGACTTGCTGCTTCAAGAACCCTTGGGAAACAAGCGTACTCATTGTTAACCCAGAGTAACTACCGCTGTTAGTAGTGTAGTAAGACTCAACAGCAGTTGCCACTTGACCAACGTCGTTCTTGACTCCTGAGTCGTTAGCTTCTTTGATACGCTCTGAAGGATTGATAGCGACCAAAACAACTGACGCAAGAATACCAAGAACTGCGATCACGACCAAAAGCTCAATAAGGGTGAATCCCTTTTTGGCAAATTTAAACATCTTTCTCACCCCCTTTCAAATTTTTAACTTTTTCAATCTTTTTTCTAAGGTTTGGGCAGTTTGACATGAGCTTTAGGTTTATAGTTTCATACTAAAATTGACTTGTCAAGGAATAAATCGGCAAAATCAAGGCTACAACCAAAAATCCAACCATAACCCCAAGCAAAACCATGACAATTGGCTCAATTGCACTGGCTAAGTTTTCAGTCTTACGCGATGCTTCACTTTCATAATACTTTGAAATCTTAAGTAAAACTTCATCAACCTTACCAGTTTGCTCTCCAACAGCTAACATTTCACTTAATAGGGGAGGGAACTCTTTGTGCATCTTAAATGCATCTGCAAGTGGCTTCCCTTTCTCAACTTGAACAGCTGCTTCTTCTGCTGCACTTCTAAATATCATATTCCCAAGGGTTTCCTTAGAGATGTCTAATGCATTAAGAAGCGGGATACCTGACTTCACAAGCATACTAAGAGTTCGAGTGAAAGAGGTTAATTGTACTTGTGCTATTAGGGAGCCAAAAACTGGCATCTTCAACATTAACTTTGCCCATGCCTTTGCTACAGCAGGTCGTTTCATTAGTTTTTTTAGCCCAACTATAAAGGCAACTATCCCCAACAGCATTAGATACCAAGTCTTAACAAGCAAATCGCTAAACTGAATCATTAGTTTTGTAACAATAGGTAACTCCGCCCCCATATCTTCGTACATTCCAGCCATTTGTGGGATCACAAATATAAACATAACTAGTAACACCGCAATCATAACTACAATTATGATTACTGGATATATCATTGCTCCCTTAACCTTACCTTTAAAGTTTTCCTCTGCCTCCATCGTTTCAGAAAGCCTTGAAAGAATTACCTCTAAGTTTCCAGATGCTTCACCAGCTTCAATTAGAGAAAGGTATAACCTATCAAAAACTTTTGGATGAGCCGCCAATGCTTCATGGAAGCTTGTACCACCATCAATCTGCTGAATCATATCTGTTATAACCCCTGCAAAATAGGCATTTGTTGTTTGACCAGCCAGAATTTTCATTGCTTGGTTAATTGGCAGTCCAGCTCCAATCATAGTACCTAGCTGCCTAGAAAAGACCACTATCTCTCGCTTGGGGACACCTTTTATCTTGGCGAGGAACTCTCCGACATCTGTAGTCGTTTTCTCTTCAAGCTTTGTGACTATGTAATTTCTACTCTTTAATATATTGATAGCCTGCTGGCGACTGACCGCCTGCAATTGACCCGATTGTGGTAATCCGTCTGAGTCTACTCCTGTATATTTAAACGTCTTCATAGTTTTAGCTAAACATGCGCGAAAGCTCGTCAGGACGCAATGTATGTTGCATTGCCATCTCACGGCTTATATGTCCAGATTTAACTAAGGTGTAGAGCGAATGTTCCAGTGACATCATTCCCAACTCCTGTGATGTAAGAATTGCATTATCAATTTGGTGAGTTTTCCCTTCGCGTATTAAGTTTCTGACAGCTGGCGTAACCTTAAGGATTTCAGTTGCAGGGTAACGCCCACCTGTAATACCTGGTATCAACCTTTGGCTAACGACCGCCTCTAATGTCATTGCTAACTGTGAACGCACCTGTGCCTGTTGATGTTCAGGGAACACATCAATAATCCTGTTAATGGTTGATGCAGCACTATTGGTGTGTAACGTTGAAAATACCAAGTGTCCAGTTTCAGCGATTGTTAACGCCGCAGATATCGTTTCTAAGTCGCGCATCTCTCCAACTAACACTACGTCAGGATCTTCCCTAAGAGCAGACCTTAAAGCAATATCCCAAGAGTGTGTATCTAAATGTAACTCACGCTGTGAAATTAGTGATCTTTTGTGCGGAAATACATACTCAATCGGATCTTCAATCGTTATAATGTGTTCAGCTCGACTTTCGTTAATCTCGTTAATAATTGCAGCTAAGGTAGTAGATTTGCCGTGCCCCGTTGGCCCAGTTACCAGCACAAACCCTTGAGGAAGAGTAACAAATGTATTCACAATAGATGGTAGATTTAATTCACTTATAGTCCTTATTTGCGTGGGGATATAACGAAGTGCTGCAGCAAGGTATCCCTTTTGGTGATAAACATTAACCCTAAATCGCGCAACTTCACCCAAAGCAAACGAAAAGTCAATCTCGCGATTTGCTTCTAGGATTTCTTTTTGTTCATCAGTAAGAATTGAGTTAATAAGCTCTGTAACGACCTCTTCCGTTACAGCATCGTAACCTTCCATAGGAACCAAGGAGCCGTCAATTCTAAGAGAGGGGAGCGCACCAACTAATAAGTGCAAATCGCTTGCATTACGCTTTATTACTTCTTCGAGCAGTTGTTGAATATTCATATCTCAAGTACTAGTTAACCTAAAGTAACTTTACCGTTTTTTATATGCGAACGCAATAGTAGATATATAAAAACCTACTCATTTGCAACGCGCAAGACTTCTTCTAGAGTAGTCTTGTGTTGAATAGCTTTTAGTAAACCATCTTGCCTAAGTTTAATCATTCCGTTTTCTATTGCGGCTTTCTCGATATCTTCCGAGATTGCTCTTTCTAAAATCAGATGCTCGATTTTTTCATTTATTACCAAAACCTCAAATATTCCCATTCGACCAGAGGCGTAATCGTTGGCATGCTCAGGCTTTGGTCGTACAAGTTTTAATTCACCCTCTTTAATATCCTTAGGGAACAAAGAACCTAAGTCTTGCCTTATCATTTCTTCCACTTCTTTAGTAACGGTATATTCTTCAACCTTTTCAGGAATAACAACCCTAACCAACCTTTGCGCCACAATACATTGAATCGTAGAGGCTAGCAAAAACGGCTCAGCACCCATATCAAGTAGACGAGGTAGCGCCCCTGCAGCAGAGTTTGTGTGAATGGTGGAAAAGACTAAGTGCCCAGTTAGCGCCGCCTGAACGGCTAATTCCATAGTTTCGCCATCTCGAATCTCACCGACCATAATAACATCTGGGTCCTGCCTTAAAAGTGCCCTTAGTCCATTGGCAAACGTCAACCCAGCTTGTACATTAACCTGACTTTGGTTAATTCCAGGAATTCGATATTCCACTGGGTCTTCAAGCGTTGATATATTAACGTCAACGCTGTTTATCATACTTAGTGCGGTACGCAAAGTTGTGGTTTTACCACTTCCAGTTGGTCCAGTTACAAGGATAATTCCATGTGATTTATGGATTGCGTCATTAAAGTTTTTCCTAGCAGAACCGACCATTCCTAGTTGATCTAGTGTAGGTACATGAGCACTTTTTCTAAGAAGTCGCATAACGACTTTTTCACCAGTCGCAGTTGGTAGAGTAGAAACACGAAGGTCTATATCCTCGCCATCTGCAGAAAACTGGAATCGTCCATCTTGTGGAATTCGTTTTTCGTCAATTTTTAAGTCGGATAAAATCTTTATACGAGACACAACCGCATCATGAACCCGCTTAGGCAAAGACAAACGCTCCTTTAAGATACCGTCAATCCTAAATCGCACCCTTGTCCTATCTTCTAGTGGTTCTATATGAATATCAGATGCTTTTGCTTTCATTGCGTAAGTAACAATTGTTGACACAATCCTTGCAACTGGAGCCGACTGCACAATATCCTGTGCCTGGTCCATCGTCTCAAGCTCTTTTTCTGCCTTTTGCATCTCCTCCGCGGTTTCAGAAAGAGCCTCTTTAACTTCACTTTCAATCCCAGCGCTGTAACTACGGTTAATCGCATCAATGATGTCATCAGGTACCGCCAATTGTGGTTCAATCTTAAGTCCTGTCTTTGCTTCCAAAAACTCTATAACCTGTAAATCAAGCGGGTCTTTCATTGCTACTTGCAACTTTCCTTCAACAATTCGAAGAGGTATCAGCGTGTAATGCCTCGCGACAGATTCAGGAATCTTAGACACTACGTCTGCAGCCACTGCAATCTCTCGTACGTCTACAAACGGAATTTTAATCATTTGAGCTCGCGCTTCTACCAGCTGTCTTGGCGTAGCCCATTCCTTATTAAGAATAATCGTTTCTAAATCCCGTCCAGTATTTATTTGCTCAACCCTAACCTGAGAGGCTTGGTCGTCGGTTAATACACCCTGCGCAACAAGAATTTCCGCGATATCAGTACGTCCTGCCATATCCCCATGCTATACTTTTAGCACCCATGCAGTCAAGGAGTTACCTTTTCATAGAAAACGATATGCGCTTATCTATCGAGCAAAATGCCAATAATTTCGTTGTCGATGGAGACTCCTTAAACTACGGAATAGATATCGTTCGAAAATTAAAAAAATGGTCGCTACTAAAACCTTTTAATGCTAACGTCAAACTCGCTTTAATACAGCATGCCGACAAACTAACAACAGAAGCACAAAACGCATTACTTAAACTAATAGAGGAACCTCCTCAAGACACACTTATATTTTTAACTACCAAAAATAAAAATCTATTGCTTGAAACGATACAAAGCCGTTGCCAAACAATAGACTCGACGTGGTTTGATAAATCTAAAGTTGGAAAATCAATTAAACAGCTTGTGAATCTAGAAAAAATTAAGCAAAGTACTATAGAACCCTTCCCAACCATAACAGGAAAGTCAGATGCTCTTAAAAAAGCCAACGAATTTAGCAAAAAATACAAAAGAGAAGAACTCTTAACAATTTTAGAAGATTGGCTAGACGAACTACTAGCTAACCCAACCCCTCGAAACGTAATGGCTTCAAATAAAATAATCGATGCAAAAGAGCAACTATCCCACAATACAAATATAGAGTTAACACTAGACGTGCTATTTCTCGCACTCACATAAATACTATTTAGTAAAAACCTTTTAGAATTACCATCCTAATGCTAAAATGATTTCGCTATGCCAACAGAACGTTACGACGCTTCGTCAATTCAGGTCCTAGAAGGACTAGAACCTGTAAGGAAACGCCCAGCAATGTATATCGGTGATACGAGCGTATATGGATTTCACCATCTTTTAACAGAAATTGTTAACAACTCCGTAGATGAAGCATTAAGCGGATATGCTGATTCTATTTGGGTTATCCTGCATCCTAATAAGACTGTAACCGTTATAGATAACGGACGCGGAATCCCTGTTGGCACAATGAAAAAATATGGTAAAAGTGCCCTTGAGGTCATGATGACTACACTTCACTCAGGGGGGAAATTTACCGGCGATGGATATAAAGTTAGTGGGGGACTACATGGAGTTGGAATATCCGTTGTTAACGCAGTTAGCGAAAAGACGCGAGTTGAAATAAAACGAGATGGTCATATATATGTGCAAGAATACTCACGAGGAGAACCACTAGGACCACTAAAAGAATATGACATAGAAGGCGAACAGATTGAAACTCCGGCGTATTCAGATCCATGGTCTTTAATGCTTAAAAACTGGAAGCACAAAAGTGGAACTGCATTCACATTCACCCCAGATAAAGAGATTTTTAAGGAAGTAAACTCGTTCGATTACACCCGCATATTAAAACAATTACGTGATTATGCCTTTCTTACAGCAGGACTGCGTTTTCACTTAATAGACGATAGAGATCCTGAAAAACCACAACGACAATATCAGTTTTACTTTGAAGGTGGAATTAAATCATTTGTTCAGTATCTAAATCGTCATTACCGCCCAATAATGGATGAACCTTTCTATGTAAGCAAAGACGTTACTCTAGGTAACGGCGAAACTATAAATGTTGAGATTGCTATCCAATATCACGAGGAATACCACTCAGAGATTATGTCGTTTGTAAACAACATTCACACCCATGAAGGAGGAACACACGAATCGGGATTTAAATCTGCACTTACGCGAGTTGTTAACGACTACGCCCGCAAAGAAGGAATACTAAGTGAAAAGTCAGACAATCTTGATGGGAATGACATACGTGAAGGTCTAACAACAATCATCTCGGTCAAGATGAGCTCTAAAGATTTGCAGTTTGAAGGACAAACCAAACGCAAACTAGGTAATCCTGAAATTCGATCTGCAGTTGAAGGGGTCATGAACGAGTCATTTAGCATGTACCTTGCTGAACACCCAACAGAAGCCAAACAGATTATAGGCAAAGCGGTCTTGGCACAACAGGCACGAAAAGCCGCTAAAAAGGCAAGGGAAACCGTTCTACGTAAAAGTGCATTAGCCTCAGCGGCGCTCCCGGGGAAGCTCGTTGACTGCCGCGAAAAAGATCCAGCAAAATCCGAACTATTTGTAGTCGAGGGAGATAGCGCAGGAGGTAGTGCTAAGTCGGCAAGAGATAGCCAATATCAGGCAGTCCTATACTTAAGTGGAAAACCAATAAACGCAGAAAAAAATAGGTTAGACAGAGTCCTTGCTAACGAAAAGTTACGCGACATGATTATTGCCTTAGGCTGTGGGGTAGGGGATGAGCTAAATCTAGATAACCTTAGATATCACAGAATAATCTTAATGAATGACGCAGATGTTGATGGAGCTCATATCACTACACTAACACTAACGTTCTTCTTTAGACAACTACGCCCACTTATCGAAAACGGTTATGTTTATGTTGCAGAGCCACCTCTTTACAGGATCAAGGCAGGACAAAGAATTGAGCATGCATTCAGTGATGAAGAGCGTGACAAAATAGTAGCCGAGATTGTACAGTCGGGTATGAAGGCAGAAAACATAAACATCCAACGATTTAAAGGACTTGGAGAAATGAACCCTGAGCAGTTATGGGAAACTACGATGAACCCTGAAACTCGTATCTTAAGAAAGATAACGATAGAAGATGCAAACCAGGCAGATCAGACATTCACAATGTTAATGGGAGACGATGTCCCACCAAGAAAACGCTTTATACAAACACATGCTAAACTAGCAGAATTAGACGTATAATACCTAAACATGAATATTGGAATCATAGGACATAAAAAACCAGACCTAGACGCTACCGTTGCGGCAATCGCTTATGCGTACCATTTGGCCAATTGCAACCATCAC
This sequence comes from bacterium, assembly GCA_027002475.1. GTDB lineage: Bacteria > Patescibacteriota > 4484-211 > 4484-211 > JALWZS01. Next base: position 21,181 of record JALWZS010000045.1, read on the forward strand.
GATAGTAACGACATAGTAGCCTTAATTGCCGACCCAATTAACAAAGAAACTAATTACGTCCTTAGTAGATTCAATGTAGAAGAACCTAACGTCTTAGATGCAAACATAGCCCAAAATATTGATAAGTATATTCTCGTAGACCATAACGAAGAATCACAACGCTCAGAACTAATAGAGAACGACGCCATTGTCGAGGTCGTGGACCACCACAAGGTGAATGTGAACATCCCTCATCCGATAAACATGACAGTTCGAACCTGGGGTTCTACGACAACGGTCATTTACGACATGATGAAGAAAGAGGATGTGACTCCAAGCCAACAACTGGCTGCCATTATGCTATGTGCAATACTATCCGATACTATCGGGCTTAAATCGTCTCTTACCACCCCAATAGACGTAAAGTTTGCAAACGAATTAAAGCAGTTAGCAAGTATAGAGGACTTGGACAGGCTAACCAAAGACATATTTAAAGCTAAATCCGACGTATCTGGGTTATCTAGTAAAGAGTTGGTTCTTAAAGACTATAAAATCTTTGACTTTGCAGGGGAAAAAGTCCTAATAAACCAAATTGAGACAACAGAACCCGAAAACATCGAAAACCAAAAGGGTGGACTTATTGAAGCTATGCAAGCAGTAAAAACCGAACAAAACATTGATCTATTCTTTTGCATAGTAACAGACATCTTAAACATGAGAAGCGATGTCATAGTAACAAACCACGACGAAGCAGAAATAACTAAGCGAGCGTTTACCGATACAGTAGAAAAACAAGACCTAATTTATGACATTGGAAACAGAGTGTCCAGAAAAAAAGAAATTGCACCCTTCATAGAAAAAGCAGTTGAGTATGGAAAATAATAACGACAACAAACAACAAGCTCAGGTAATCCAGCAACCAGAAAAAACAGATTTTGGTCTAGTTAAACACGTATCCATTACCAAAGAAATGGAGAAGTCATACCTTGACTACGCAATGAGCGTTATTGTATCAAGAGCACTTCCTGACATTCGAGATGGGTTAAAACCAGTCCAAAGACGCATCTTGTATGCAATGAAGCTACTTGGGCTCTCACACACTTCTTCGTACAAAAAATCTGCACGAATAGTGGGTGAAACAATCGGTAAGTTCCACCCACACGGAGATGCAGCAGTTTATGAGGCTATGGTACGAATGGCACAAGATTTTAGTCTTAGATATCCACTCATTTGGGGACAAGGAAACTTTGGCTCTGTAGACGGCGATCCTGCAGCTGCGCAAAGATACACAGAAGCAAGGATGCACAAGATAACTGCAGAGATGCTTGCAGATCTTGACAAAAATACTGTCAACTTTGTACCAAACTTTGATGGGTCAGAAATACAACCAGAGGTTATGCCAACAAGATTCCCAAATCTTCTAGCTAATGGGGCAGAGGGTATTGCAGTTGGTATGGCAACTAAAATACCACCACACAACTTAGGGGAACTCATCGACGCAATTCTTTTCATTATCGAAAACGCAAAGGTGCATAAGTACAAAACAATAGAGGAACTACAAGAATCAGATCCCGAGATCCTTGAGCAAATGGAGGTATTTTATACAAAATATGATGAGGATGCTCCATACTTTAGAAGACCAACCATTCAACATTTCTACCTAGATGACAGCGAAATAACTACAGAAGACTTAATGAAGTTTATCCCTGGACCAGATTTCCCAACAGGCGGAGAAATATACGATAAAAAAGAGATACTCCAAGCATACGCAACCGGTCGCGGACGTGTACTAATGCGCGCCAAAAGTAATATTGTCGAGGCTAAAAACGGCAAGATGCTTATTCAAATTACTGAGTTGCCTTACCAGCAAAACAAGGCAATGCTTGTTCAAAAGATAGCCGAACTCGTAAAACAAGGGAAACTTGACGAAATTAGCGATCTAAGGGACGAAACAGACAGAACAGGCATGAAGATTGTTGTCGAACTAAAACGTGGTGCAAACCCACAAAGAGTACTAAATAACCTTTACAAATACACTCCAATGCAGCAAAACTTCAGCGTTAATATGGTTGCGCTTGATAACAATGTGCCTAAGCTCATGACGCTTAAGGCACTCCTCATGGGATTTGTTAAGCACCGTCAAGAAGTTGTCATTCGACGCACAACACATGAGTTAGTAAGTTCCCTTCACAGAGCGCATATTCTAGAAGGATTAAAGATCGCTCTAGATAACCTCGATGAAGTTATATCCACCATTCGAAACAGCAAAGATGTTGACATTGCACGAGAAAACTTAATGAACAAATTCAAACTGTCAGAGATACAAGCCAACGCAATTTTGGAGATGCAATTAAGGCGTCTTGCCGCCTTAGAGCGCGAAAAGATTATAAATGAATATAAAGATGTTCTAAGTAAGATCAAGGAGTTAGAAGAAACACTTGCTGCTCCAAATAAAATAATAAAGATTATTGCGGATGAGTTGTCGCAGATAAAAGAAAAATATGCCGACAAGCGCCGCACCAAAGTTTATAAAGGGCGACCAGGTGAGATAACTGAGGAAGAATTAATTAAAGAAGAAGAAACTATAATTGTTTTGAGTCGAGGTGGATACATAAAACGAGTATCGCCACTTAGTTTCAAAACACAGGGTAGAGGAGGCAAAGGTGTTAGTGGAAGCAAACTAAAAGAGACCGACATAGTTCATTTAATCATAAGTGCTAATACTCACGACGAGGCATTATTCTTCACAGATAGAGGTCGAGTCTTTACAAAGCGTGTCTGGGACATTCCAGAAGCTAGTAGAACAGCCCGAGGAACGCCAGCAGTAAATATTGTGGGTATTGACTCAGACGAAAAGATAATGAGTATATTAACGATAAGTAAAAACGGTAAGTAACATGTATTATCTATTTGCAACAAAAAACGGAACTGTTAAAAAAACGCCTGCTAGCGAATATGAAAACATTCGTCAGAACGGGCTAATTGCAGTAAAGCTTGAAGAAAACGACCAGCTGTTATCTGTTAAACCAACAAGCGGCAATGATAAAGTTCTTTTAATTACAGCAAAAGGGAAGTCTATTCTTTTTGATGAAAATGATATCCGACCAACAGGACGTGCAACAATGGGGGTTCGGGGTATAAAGATTAAAAAAGATGACTTCGTTGTTGGGATGGATGTAATTACTGCAGAAGACGAAAAGCAAGCTAAAAACTATGAGGTGTTAGTACTAACAAGCAATGGCTACGGAAAAAAGACACTACTTTCTGAATACAGTATACAAGGTAGGGGAGGACAAGGCGTTTACACAGCCAAACTTAACCACAAGACAGGCGATCTTGTCGCAATGCGAGTATTACGAAATAATCAAGCAAGCCAAGAAGAAACCCCTGAAACTATAACAGAACCATCCGACCTACTAGTTATCTCTAAGTTAGGCCAAGCCATTCGACTACCATTAAACGAGGTACCAACGCTTGGTCGCTATACACAAGGAGTTAGAATAATTCGTCTTAACGAAAACGATGAGGCTAGCGCTCTCGCGTTACTGTAGTTAACCTCTGGTGCTTTAGGGTTATAATCTAATCTATGCGGAAATTACGTCTAATAGCTGTACTGCTAATCGCTAATTCCGTCATTGCCGCACTTATTTCATATATAAACTTTCATGGAGTCCTAGGCGAACCTTACTCACCCCTAAATCACTTTGTATCAGAGCTAGGAGATTTACGATACTCGTCAACGGCTTGGGTATTTAACGCATCCTTAGTAACACTAACATTTATCATAAGTTTTTGGTTTTACGAGATTCTTAAAGAGGTAAACTTAAAAAACAAACAACTAGTCACAGCGCTCTTTGTAATTGCAATGATTGCTACCGCTTCAGTTGGGATATTCAATCGCAATATACAGCCATGGCATAAAATCGCTACGACGCTAACTTTTACAAGCAATGCACTTTTAATGATTGTTTTAACCAACGCACTTCACCAGACCAATAGTTTTGCGAGTAAGATTTACGAAAATGTTACTACCTTTCTTGTGTTTTTATACTTTAGCTTGTTTGGAGTTGCCGCTTTCTTTTTTAATGTTGCGTATATGACGATGGTCACCGATGGCATGGTAGCGCGCCCTCATATATGGCCAATAGCTGTGATAGAGTGGGGGATTTTTATTAGCATGTTAGCATGGGTAATATCCATTGCCATTGGGTTGAAACCACGAGTCGTAAGTGAAAAAAGCTAATCACCGTTTTCGTCTAAATCGGTCTTCACCTCTTCTATCTCATTTTCTATTTCCTCTAGTCGTTTTTTTAACCGCTTAGCAAGCGTTACCCCATGTTTAAATTTAGCCAGACTTTCTTCTAAATCGACCTCACCGCTTTCTAGCTCATCAACAAGCTTACTTAACTCTTCAAAATCTTTCGACAACGAACTTTTATCTTTTTCATTAGTCATCTTTTGATTGTATACTATTTACTGTAGAATCGATACTTCCATCTATTAGAACTGTACGAATTATGTCTCCCCTTGAAGCTAAAGCTGTGCTTTTTAGAAGTTTCCCGTTTCTATCATAGGTCATACTAAATCCACGCTTTAGTACACTTTTTACATCTAAAGCAAGCAGTAACCGTTCAAGTCCTAGTACATTACTTTTCACTGTTTTAACTTCCATTGCTTTAGCGTCTACTTGCTGCTTAAACCGATCCAGATAATCGTGTATGACATCAAGTCTTGTTTCAAGTGCGCTAATGGAACGCTCTATTGCTTCACTTACTTGTTGGTAATAATCGTTAATTCGCTCTTTCAAACCCCAGAGAGCACTCTTTAACATATGATCAATTTCCAAAGCCACAGTATCTCTGTGCGGGACAATAAGCTCTGCAGCATTAGAAGGCGTTGATGCACGTAGATCCGCAACTAAATCACTAAGACTCCAGTCTCCTTCATGCCCTACAGCGCTAACAATTGGAATATTTGAAGCAAAAATAGCACGAGCAACTTGCTCATCATTAAAACCAATAAGATCTTCAAGACTACCACCACCACGTGTAATTACAATCAGGTCAAGATCAGGATAATTATTATTCAAAAACTTAATTGCATTTACTACCGACATGGGTGAATCTTTTCCTTGTACAAGAACAGGAGCAAACACTACCTTTAAACCTCCCATACGCTCACTTAGTACTTTTACAAAGTCGTTATATGCCTGCGAGCCTTTAGCAGTTACTAGTCCAATTTTTTCTGGAAAACGGGGTAGGGGACGCTTTCGTGCCACGTCAAATAACCCTTCTTTTTCTAACTGCGCCTTCAGTTTCTCAAACGCACGTTGCAATGCGCCTTGCCCACTTGGAACAATCTGAGATACAGACACACTAAAACGGCCTGTTTTTTGATACAAGCGGGGAATACCATATACTTTAACAAGCATGCCTTCTTCTAACTGATTTAGGTTTGTTATTTGAAAAACTGTGGAGAAAATATCAACACTCGCTTTGTCATCTTTTATAGTGCCAAATATCCAGCGATTCTGACTTACTTTAAGCTGACTGATTTCCCCTTCAATAGTAACTTGCCCGATACCCTCTAGGTACGTGCTTATAAATTCATTAAACTCAGAAACTTGAAAAACTTTTTCCAACTCCACTTGCTAATTGTAACCTGTGTTAATAAAACTCTCTAATGCAATCTTTCCACCTGTTGGTTGCCCCTATACTTAGCAAGCAAAGAGCGCGCATTATCAAGCCATGCTCGCTTTATTTTGTTAAACTGATCGTCCGATGTTACAACTTCTGTTAAAAACTTCCACCTGTGATAGTCCTTTTTTGGATATACACGTTCTCCCGTAGTAGCGAGAACAAAATCTTTACTAGAAGCAGATAACGCATTTAACGCCGCACGCATGCGACTACCATGAAGATCTATAGCTGCTTGCTTTTCTTCACCAAACCTAGAATCTCTTCTTCGATGGAAATCGAATCCCACATCAACCGCACTCCCTTTGCTTTTATTGACGTTACTATACACAACCGTAGATCTAATACCATTAGCCTCTACATGCCAACTGACTGTACGCGGGTACATCACGTACTCTTTTAGTTCACCCTCAACTACTTCATAAAACTTAACTCCTAACTTCTGCCCATCGATTCGAGCAAATAGATCTTGTCCTGCAATGCGCTCACTAAAATCTGTAAAACTGTTACCAGAGTCAAAAATCAATTGCTCAACAATAGACACCATCTTAAGCTCCGCAAGACCATTAAGTAAAACTGCCTTCTTATAAATATCACTCTCACAAGATTCTAATTCTGCCTTAATGTCATCCACCACCTCTAATAGAGTGTATTTATATGCCTCACCTAAACCATTGCCCGGCCATAAAGATTCGTAAGACGTAGACAAATCGTCTATAACGGCTTCTATACTACCCCTTTCGTGTACCACAGCTACTTCGTGTTTTGGGGATGCCTCAACTCCACTCATTTGCCTAGCGTGTAGTCCAACCACCATATAATTATGGTACAACAAACTGCATCAACATGCATAAGTGCTACAATTTTTAAGTATGACTTGTCCTTACTGCAATAAACAAGCAATGTCCTTTTGGCAGTTTATGTGGCAAATAAATCCTAGCAAGCTTAAATGTAACCACTGCAAGAAAACTTTTTCCTTAACAGGAGTAGGGAAGCATTTACTAATAACTATGGTAATTATCGCCTTTATACTAGGTTTTGGTGTAGCGTTACTATCAGAAAAAGTACCACTAGTCATAAGTATCCCTGCACTATTCATAGTACTCTCTATAATCGGAGCACCACTTGAATATTACTTATGGAAGTATGCAAGATACGAAAAAAAAGTGGCAACAAGCTCAAAATGAAGAGTCAGTTGCGCTTAGAGTAAGTAACTTACTCAGTAGTAATAGTTTTGTCGATGCGAGCAGCACTGTCGGTGATTTTGCCGTCTTCGTCAGAAGCTTTTTGCACACTGCCTTGTGAGGATATTTGTTGAACATCATCGGTTACACTTATAGCACCTGCATCGCTCATAGTATCCAGAACAACTCTTGTGGGTTGCACACTAGAATTCACCTCTTGGGTAGAAGAGTAGAGAAAACCAGCGCTAACTGGCACTATAACCATTGTCCCTACGATTAGTATGGCGCGAATTGCAAGACCTAACATAACGTAACTAGTATAGCACGGGCACAGCCTATAGTCAAGAGGTTCGCTCCCGTAGTATAATACCGCCATGAATAAAACAACGGTGATTTTTATACTTAGTGCAATTGCACTAATCTTGTTTGTTTTAGTCATCAACAAACCAAACTATCACCCTAGCAAAGAGCAAATTAAGAAAGACTTACAAAATATAACCGTAACAAGCGTTTCTGTTGACACTGCAGAAGATAATAATTACCCAAAGGTAGTAATTAAAGGCGAGCTGCCTAATGACTGTATTTCCGTTAGCGATGCCTCTATTAACCTAAGTAATGACATCTTCTACATAAACCTAAAACCCATGCAGTCAAAGCAGTCCTGCCACAACCGCAAAGAGCCATTTAGTTTAACACTCCCAATAGACACCACAGGGCTAGCCAAAGGAACATATCAAATAAAAGTAGGGGACAAACAGGCGAAACTTGAGCTCAGTAAAAATATGCTTAAGATTGAAGACCTTAAGAATGAAAAAGTCCCTACGAACTAGTTTTTCGCCTAGCGCGACGACGATCTAAGTCCGTTAGAAGCTTTTTTCTAAGTCTTAAAGATTTTGGTGTAATTTCTAGTAATTCGTCATCTTCCAAAAAACCAATTGCTTGCTCAAGGCTCAATTTCACTGGCGGAACAATATGCAAGATTCCATCTGCACCGCTTGAACGCATATTTGTTAGTTGCTTCCCTTTACAAACATTAATAGTTAGATCACGTTCATTCGAGTTAAGACCAATAATCATCCCTTCGTAAACCTTAGTACCTGGAGCGACAAAAGTCGTTCCTCGCTGTTGTGCTGCATGCAAGCCGTAAGAAAGAACTTCCCCAGTAGTATCAGCAATCAACGCTCCTAGTCGAAGCTTTTTTAGCTCTGTTCCGACCGAACGGTATCCTAACACTTGAGAGTTAAATACAACAGTCCCCTTAGTCATCGTTAAAAGTACACCCCTTAGCCCAATAGTAGCCCTAGTTGGCATGTGGTAAACAAACTCTGTCTCATACTCATTGATTGCCTCATGTTTAACCAAAACCGCATACCGCTTTCCCAATTCTTGATTAATAACACCGACATGTTCATTCGGAACAATAATAGTAACTTCTTCATAAGGCTCTTGCCTTACGCCATCAATGGTTTTAACAATGACCTCAGGCTTACCAACCTCCATCTCATAACCCTCACGCCGAAGAGTTTCTAGTAAAACAGATAAATGAAGCTCACCTCTTCCGGAAATCATAAACTTGCCACCTTCTAGTTTTTTAAGTCTTAAACTTAAGTTAGTCTCTAGTTCACGTTCCAGTCTTTTTTCTAACTGGCGGCTAGTTGTAAACTCACCTTCTTGCCCTGCAAATGGTGAGGTGTTACTGCCTAGATACATATGCAAAGTCGGTTCACTTACAACTATTGTAGGAAGTGGCTTATCATCACCGGCACTTGAGATGGTTTCTCCTATAAACACCTCCGGAATGCCAGAAATGGCTACTATATCACCAGATTTAACCTCGCCCACATCGACTTTGTTAAGTCCTTCAAACATCATCAATTTAGTAACCTTAAACAAGCGTCCCGGTCTATTAGCTACCTGTATACTATCTCCAATCCTTAAAACTCCCTGACGGACTCGCCCAATAACAATTCTTCCTAAATGATTATCGTAATCTAGTGAGCTAACAAGCATTTTAAAATTAGAATCGACATCACTAATTGGAGCAGGTATGTTATTTATAATGGCATCTAGTAGGGGAGTGACCGACTTTTGTGTGGGGGCTTTAACCGGGAACTCACTCCAAACTGCACCTTCCCTCGCTACAGCAAACAAAACTGTAAAGTCTAAATGTTTATCATCTGTTGCAAGCTCCATAAACAAATCCTCAGTCTTACTGATTACTTCTTCAACCCGCGCAAACTTTTTATCTATCTTGTTAACAACAACAATTACCTTCAAACCGAGCTCAAAAGCCTTTTTAAGGACAAAACGAGTCTGCGGCATTGGTCCCTCCTGTGCATCAACAATAAGGATTGCTCCATCAGCCATGCTTAAAGTACGCTCAATCTCCCCAGAAAAATCGGCATGACCAGGTGTATCAATAATATTTATATGTACATCTTGGTATCGTACGCTGCAGTTTTTTGCCAAAATAGTAATGCCACGTTCGCGCTCTAAATCGTTGGCATCAAGGATCTGACTTTGTCGCATCTCTTGCTGATTTTCACGAAAGACATGTGTTTGCTTTAACAATGCATCTATTAAAGTAGTTTTACCGTGATCGACATGAGCTATTACTGCTATATTCCTAATATCTTCTCTACGATTCATGCTTTCACTCATGGTCAAGGATTGTACCACGTTACTTACTTATTTAGCCGATAAGCACCGCAAATAAACTTTTTAACGTTTCATAGTCTATAATGAAGTAAATGTTCCCGCTCCGCGATCATAACTCTTCACACAAGATACCAATAGTTACATGGAGTTTAATTGTTATAAACGTCGTCTTATTCATAATTGAAATAACATCACCCAATCTAGAAGCATTCATATACAAATGGGCATTAGTTCCTGCATTTGTTGACTTTAGTAACCTTGGTACATTAGTCCCATTTTTCACCTCAATGTTTTTACATGCGGGATTATGGCATCTAGTATCAAATATGTGGTTTTTGATGATTTTTGGCGACAACGTTGAAGCAAGGTTGGGCAGTATAAAGTATCTTGGATTTTACCTAGCAGGCGGTTTAATTGCTGCATTCGTGGAGTATTTAAGCGTTAGTAACGCTTTTATACCCATACTTGGTGCAAGTGGCGCAATTGCAGCAGTACTTGGTTACTATCTAATTGCCTTTCCTCACAATAGAGTCGATACACTAATTGCATTTATTTACATTAGAATTATTAGTCTTCCGGCTCAGATAGTCTTAGGGTTGTGGTTTGTTTTACAGTTATTTAATGGCACATCTACGCTAATTGATTCATCTGCCAGCTCTGGCGTCGCATGGTGGGCGCACATCGGAGGCTTTGTTTTTGGTATGCTTGTTGCTAAACTTAGCGAAGGAAGAAAACAGCACCTTACTCATGTTAGATACTAGTGTATACGAGAGGCTACAATTTAAGTATCCATTCCGCCATTACCAAAAACTTATACTAGAAAAAGTAAAAAACTCTAAAGGCGATGATAAGTACCATATTGTTGCACCTCCAGGCTCTGGTAAAACTATAGTCGGTATTGAATTAATTAGACGCCTAAAAGCACCTGCGGTCATATTTGCCCCAACAACAACAATCCAAGCTCAGTGGAAAGAAAAAATCTCAATGTTCATACCAGATGATTCTGGTTTACATATCGACGATTTCGTTAGTACCGTAGCAACCGACATTAAGTTAATTAATATCTACACATACCAATTAATTTCAACCTCTAACGAAGGACTCGAGTATGTAAAAAACATTGCACGACAAGACTGGGTACAAGACCTAATAATAAGTGGTACATGCGCACACGAAACCGAAGCAATGCATCGCATTCAAACAATGCGGCAAAACAACAAAAAGGCTTACAACAAAGAACTATCGCGTTACTACAAAAAAGTAAAACGAGACATCTTAAAAGATCCAACTGCCGACAGAACACAGTTCCTACACGAAAACGCAAAACAATTAATTCAACGATTAGTTAATGCTGGGATCAAGACTGTTGTCATGGATGAAGTACATCATCTTCTTGACTACTGGGCAATCGTTTTGTCTCAGCTTCTAAGCTCTATTGAAGGAGAAAAGGTTATTGGATTAACCGCTACACCACCGGAGTCTGCAAGTAATAACGAACTAAATAACTACCTTTCAATTGTTGGTGCAATTGATTTTGAAGTTCCAACTCCTGCTGTTGTAAAAGAAGGAAACCTAGCTCCGTATCAAGACCTTGTTTATTTTTGTTGCCCCACAGACCGCGAGAAACGCTTTTTAAATAGCCTCCAGAGCCAGTTTAACGAACTGCTAAAACAGTATCAAAATGATGAAACCTTCAACAACTGGCTTATAGATTCAGTACTAAAACGGTTAGACAAAGATGGCAAAAAGATAGCCTGGACGTATTATTTCAACAAACACCCAACATTTTCCTTAGCTGCTCTTAGATACTTTAAGCAAGTACTGAAAGTAAAATTGCCAGGAGACATTATAGACATTGAAGAATCTGACAACCCAATCACCCTTGAAGATTGGGTAGAGCTCTTATCTACATACGCCTTAACACGGCTTAAACTTAGTCCAGACAAAAAAGATCAAACCCGTTTTTACAACATAAAACAAGTCCTAAAAAGTTTTGGATTTGCCTTAACAGAACGAGGACTTATAAAAAGACGAGCACCAAGCGATATAGTCCTGTCCTTATCCGAGTCAAAACATAACGCGGTAATTAAAATACTTGATACCGAGATCAAGTCGATGGGGAACGATATTCGAGCCGTTGTTATAACCGACTTCGAAAAAGAAAGTGCAGTCGTATCACACAAATTGCAAGGAATTTTGGATCCTGATGCAGGAAGTGCAGTTAGCGTATTTCATAAGATTGTTAATAGCCCTAAAACCACTGAGTTAGAACCAATACTAGTTACCGGGACAACGGTTCTTTCGGATGCAGATTACATAGATGACATCCTCACATCAATGGAAAAGTGGCGTGAAGAAAACAGACTTTCTTTTACACTGTTAACAGAAAAAACTAGCAACCCACGTGTTGTTAAGATAACAGGAAAAGGAAAAGATTGGAAATCAAGCACTTATGTGCGGATGGTAACGGCTCTTTTTGAAAAAGGTGTTACACGATGCCTTGTTGGAACACGTGGGCTCTTAGGTGAAGGCTGGGATAGTATTCGCCTTAATACATTAATTGACTTAACAACAGCCACAACAAGCACCACAGTAAACCAAATACGCGGGCGTTCCATCCGCCTAGATCCAGAACTTACACATAAAGTTGCAAACAACTGGGACGTTGTTTGTGTTGATCCCAAATTCTCAAAAGGTTCAAAAGACTTTGAAAGATACCAAAGAAAGCACAGATACTTGTATGGAATAACACCAAGTGGCGCGATTGTAAAAGGGTTGGCACACTCTAACGAGCAACTTTTCATGCAGTTTGTAAATCACGGATTTAGTTCAATAGACTTTTTTCTTATCAATCAACAGATGCTTGCAAAAGCTAAAGACCGCAAAAAGATATACGAGCTTTGGAGGGTAGGGGACAAGTACCAAAATGTGGCATACTCATCACTCAAACTAAACCCCACCACTATCAACTTTAAAACGGTCTTTACCCTTAAAAATAGTCTTAAAGCAATTTTTAACAGAATCTTATTTACGGTTATCACAACAACATTGTGGTTTATGTACATTACTGGTGGCTTCGATCCAATTACTCTTATGTACTCGCCAGTAACTATAGTGCTGGTAACACTTTTGCTGATTGTAATATTAGTTCGCACATGGAAGGATTTAATCAAATACGTACACTTAGCATTTATAGAGGTTCCAATTGACTCCTTTCTGCTTGATATCTCTTATGCCCTGCTGCTAGCGTTAAGAGATAGCGATCTTATATCTAAAAATGTCCATGAAGACAACGTTGTGGTTTCACAAGCTCCAAATGGATACATAGACGTGACATTAGATAGAGTTACAAAAGAAGACAGTCAAACATTTACTCAAGCATTTAATGAATTAATGGCTCCAGTATTAAACCAGCGGTACTTGATTTCAAGAAGCGAAGATAGCATTCCTCTTGGGTTTTACAAACCAATATGGTGGGTTTTACGCAAACTATTTCGTTTAGTAAGACAAGAAAAGGTCGCGTATCACCCTGTACCTAACATATTAGCGGCAAACAGAAAAAGAGCTAATATTTTTGCTAAGTACTGGCAAAAGTACGTAGGAGGCGGAAAGCTAATATACACAAGATCGACTAAAGGTCGCAAAATCCTTCTAAAACTTCGTGATTACAACCACCGAAAAATCGAACGGTTTATGTTTACAATGTGGAAATAGGTAAAAATTGCATTTGTCTATAAAAGAGTTTAGGATTAAAGAGTATGGAGGTGATGTTGTGAATCAAAAATCTATAGCGTTACTAGGATTGATTTTAGGATTACTAGGACTATTTATCCCCATGCTTGCCAAAAAATTATTTTACTTTGATATCCAGTCAATAGCTGGGGTCTTATTTGGCTAC
>JALWZS010000046.1 GCA_027002475.1 bacterium
TCCTTTCCATCCTAAAACGAGTTTGTCGGTACTCTTTTTATAATAAGAGCTCGCAAAAGTGACCAGCCCATAGCTAAGAGCAATTAGGATTATTGCAACTACGGTTAGTCGAAGATATGGTTTGTAAGCGTTATAAAAAGCGCTGATTGCCTTTGCGATTTTTTGCATATGCGACTTTATCCTAGCCAGACATTAGCAAGCGATGATGCAACAAATAGAATGGCTGTAATAATTGTGGCAATAAAAATTACCTTTTCTGCACCTCGGCGAGCAAAATATACTTCCCCGCCACCACCAAAAGCTCCAGATAGCCCAACACCTTTACTTTGAATGAGTATGAGGGTTAATAAAAGGATTGAGAGAACGATTTGTATTAGCCGAATCCAAACTTGCATATAGGCATTATACATTAGGGAGTTAGAGAGTTGAAGGGTTTGAGAGTTGGAGAGTTAAAGAGTTGGACGCCCCGCCATCGGCGGGGCTTACAGGAGAAGCTTCACTTCTCCACTTGTTTGTGGTAATAGTTTCGGGCTTGTCATTGCGAAGGAGTAAAACGACTGAAGCAATCTACAGCCTGAGATTGCTTCGCTAACGCTCGCAATGACGTGTCATCTGTCATCGCGAAGCGGTCACGCAGTGATCTGCTGCGGCGATCTAATGATCGTTGGGATTACTTCGTCGTAAAGCATGCTTTTCTCCTCGTAATGACGATTCGCTTGCTGCCAATGATGGTCTGTTCTGTGCTGGGGTAGAATGCGGGTATGATTAAAAATCCCAAACTTAATGCCAAAATTAAGTCCCTTCCCCTATCGCCTGGAATTTACATATATAAGAATAAGAAAGGCGAGATTATTTATGTTGGTAAATCTGTGCGTCTTCGTGATCGAGTTAAAAGCTATTTTGTAAATGAAGAAAGACTTCTTCCCAAAACCAAGCGCTTAGTTTCAGAGATTGATGATATTGACTACATCGAGACAGAGTCCGAGATAGAGGCATTGCTCCTGGAGGCAAGCTTAATCAAAAAACATCAGCCTTTTTACAACATTCAAGGCAAGGACGACAAACGAGCAAAGTATATAAAGGTAGTAAATGCGAAAGCTCGCAAGAATTTGGGTATTAAAAAAACTATTGAAAGAGAGCTGTGGCCGTGGATAACTACAACTCGGCAAATCGATGATAAAGACTCACTCTTTTTTGGTCCTTTTCCTGCGGGTAATACTGTAAACAAGGTGCTTAAGGTGTTGAGGCACACGTTTCCTTGGTGTGCGTATAAAAGTAAAACTCAAGCTAGGCGCGCTAAAAAGCCTTGTTTTTATTCTCATATAAATCTTTGCCCTGGGATTTGTGATAACAAGATTACGCTTCGCGAGTATTGGGAGATATTTGATAACTTGGTGCTTTTCTTGCAAGGTAAAAAGAAAACTTTGCAAAGGGAGCTAAGTAAAAGAATGAACTTGGCTGCAAAAAGGGAGGATTTTGAAAAGGCGGCGTTTTACCGTGACACGTTATCTGGAATTGATTACATTACTCAACGTTTTAGGGATAGTGCTGAGTATCTTAAAAATCCTAATTTGTTAGATGATTTAAGAGCTCAGGAGATAAACGATTTGATTTCTATTCTTGAAAAGTTGGGGGTTACCCTTAGTGCTAATGAGATTCATGATTTTTATATTGAAGGATATGACATTTCTAATTCCGGAAGCGATTTTGCTGTTGGCTCTAGGGTTGCATTTATTGGTGGCGAGCCAGATAAAAGACTGTATCGTAAATACAAAATAAAAAAGGCTAAAACCCCTGATGATTACGCGGCAATGAAAGAGGTGTTGCGTAGGCGATTAAAGGGTGATGGCAAGTTGCCGAATTTGATTTTGGTTGATGGCGGAATTGGGCAAGTTAATGCGGCGCTTATGGCAATGGAGGAAACTGGTAAGTTTGTACCGGTTGTGGGGTTAGAGAAAAAGTTTGAGACGCTGATTGTGCCGCATTACGGCGTGTCATCTGTCATCGCGAGCCCGCCACGGCGGGCGAAGCGATCTAATAACAGCGGAGATTACCACGTCGCAAAGCTACGCTTCCCTCCTCGTAATGACGGGAACAATACTAGCGTGATTGCGCTTCTCCACGCGGGAGAGATTTCGTTTAAACTCCCCAAACACTCCCCTGCTAGGCGGCTTGTGCAGCGTATTCGCGATGAGGCTCACAGGTTTGCAAACTCCTATAGAAAAAAACTTCGCAAGATTACTTGACAAACGCAAGTAAAGCAGGCACGATAGTTATGTTAAAGCTAAATACTGCCACATGGGTACTGCCAAAAGTAAGTTAAATAATAAACATTGTTCTTTGAAAGGGGGTGAGGAAAAATGCTGAAAATGCTAAGAAGTTCTTCTTTGCGCAGGAAAGCCAGTGTTGTAATGACCCTCACCTTGGTGTTTGGTTTGGTTTTTCAAGTCTTGATGGGTGCTAGTGGAGTAAAGGCTGCAAACTTCGATCAGGTTTATGTCCGGTATGATCGAATGGCTGCAGGTACGACCGATCCAGGAATTCTTGTGGTCCTAACACCAACAACTGCAGATACTGAGGCACAGATTGATATAACATTCACTAGTGATTTCACTGTAGACGCTACTTGTACGGTAAGTACAACTAACTTGCCAAGTGGTGTTACCGCATTGCCAACGACAAGTAGTTTGGCTTGTTCTGGAAACTCTGGTACATATACAGTCTCAATCACAAACGTTGATGACTTGACTGTTGGAACCGACTACGGTGTGAACATTGTTTCCGGTGTAGATCTTCCAGCTAGTGCTGGTTCTTACGAGATTACTGTGTCAACGCTAACATCTGGCTCAGCTACAATTGATAGTTCTAATGTAGCGACACGTGTAATAACTGATGATCAAATCGTTATTACCGCGACAGTTCCACCAACGTTTAACTTTACTTTAGGTGGAAACACAGATAGTTTTACATCTGACCTGGATGTATCAAGTGTGGTTTCCACAACCGGTGTAACTGCGACTATTGAAACCAACGCAAGCAATGGTTGGGTTGCTTTTGTTAGAAGTGCAAACCAGGGACTAGACTCTTCTGTTACAGGAGATACAATCGATACCGTTGGTACGGTTAATGGTTCCCCTGATACATTGAGCGCTGGAACTGAAGGTTATGTGCTTGATGTTAATGTAACCACTGACAGTAGCACATCAGGCACTGGTACTGTTACTATCGATGGTGAATATGATGGTGGTGCAAATGCTGGTGGTACGTTATCAGATACACATCAGTTAATTGCATCTGCTAATGGTCCAACTGATGGTGATGTCATCACCTTGGTTGAAAAAGCAGCAATTAGTGGATTGACTAAAGCTGCTGACGACTACACCGATACTCTAACAGTTGTAGGTGCAGGTAACTTCTAAAAAGAGAACCCTAAAAGGTTTTTTGTTACCAAAAGAGACTCCCCAAACGGGGAGTTTCTTTTTGGGGGGAATCTTTAAGGATAGATTGCCACGGTCGCATGGGCTCCCTCGCAGTGGACGCACGCAAAGCGTGCTTACAGGAGAAGTGCGTTTCTTCACTGACTTTGGACGGCTTTTAGTCATCACGAGCCGAAGGCGCGGCGATCTCTGGCTATAGATTGCTTCTCCCGCCATTGGCGGGATCGCAATGACAGGTTTTAAGCCGTCATTACGAGTGTTTGTATAACAAACACGTGGTAATCTCTACAGATAGATTGCTTCGTCGCAAAGCTCTGCTTTTCTCCTCATAACGGCGAGAATAGTAGATCGCCACAGCAAATCACTGCGTGATTGCTTCGCGATGACGGTCTCGTCACTGCGAGGGAGCCCAAGCGACCGCGGCAGTCTCGCTTGTGGTACACTTAATCAGTCAATGAGGAAAACCGCGCTATCAAAGACTGCATCACTAACTTTTTACATTCTCGTAGTCGCTTTATTTCTTGCTAGCACGTCGTTAGTATTCGCTCAGGAAGAAACAGCTGCGGATGAACAAGTAACTCCAGAAGCTACAAATACTCCGTCCCCTACATCTATTCCTTCACCTGATTGGAACCTTGACATTACAGTCTCCCCTGTTTCACTTAATATCGAAACAAAGCCTGGTGTTCCTGTAACAAGCACAGTAAAAGTAAAAAACAATGGAATTGGTCCTGAACATATTCATATTGATATTGCAAAATTTAAAGCGGATGAAAGCGGCGCCCACCCGCAACTTCTTGACGTGACGCCTGCTGATGAATTTGTTAACTGGCTTTCGTTTAGTGAGAGGGATTTTGTAGTACAACCGAATGAATGGAAATCTGTTGAGGTTACTTTTTCTCCACCTGCAGATGCAGCGTTGGGTTATTACATAACTTTGATTTTTAACAGACAACAGATAGAAAAGCCTGGCAAATTACAAACAGTAATAAGCGGTGCTCCGGCGATTTTAATGCTTGCGACAGTTGATAGTCCAAATGTCAAAAAAGAATTGCAGCTAATCGATTTTTACTCTGATAAGTCATTTTACGAATATCTGCCTGCTAAGTTTACAGTTAGGGTGAAAAATACTGGGAATATTCATATTATTCCAGCTGGCGACGTGTTTATTGACAAAGGAAGTACGAAAGACGTTGCAGTGCTCAGTATCAACAAAAGCGCTAGTAATATCCTTGGGGGAACAGAGCGAGAGTACTCGGTCACATGGGATGATGGTTTCCCGGTTTGGACTGAGAAAAGCAAAAACGGCACTGTTGTTTTAGACGAAAATGGTAATCCTGTTAAAGAATTAAAGTGGGATTTTAGCAATGCAAACAAACTACGGTTTGGGAAATATACAGCACACCTTTTGATGGCGTATGACAACGGGGTAAAAGATGTTCCTTTAGAAGCCACTATTTCTTTTTGGGTTATTCCCTGGAAGCTTATATTGATAGTGCTAACAGTGCTGTTTTTTGCTGGAGTTGGTGTCTGGGCAACTCTAAAAAGCTTTGCTAAAAAGGCAAGACGTCGGTAACTAAAGAGTAACGTATAATGAATTTATGGCTCGTCTTACTTTTCGGTTTTTCTTAGGATTTGCTGTTTTTTTTGTGATTGCCTTTCCTTGTGCTACGTTTGCGCAGTCTAGAATTAGTTCTTCTGGCGGGTTGATTGTATCCCCTACCTATCAAGAGGTCGTTGTTAAAGAAGCAGATGATTACGTAAAGGCATCTGTATCTTTTACAAATTTATCAAACCAAGTTATGACATTACAGCTCATTCCTGTTGAATTTAATGAGATCGATCCATATGGAAAGATATTTATTCCAAGCGTTGATACGCAGGATAATGTCTACCGAGCCGATTACATCCGATTGTCGGCAAACGAGGTCACTCTTGCGCCAAGGGCTACCTCTGTAGTTGATGCGTTTGTGGTTAACTATTCAAGTTTGGGTCCTGGTGGTCATTATGTAGCTATTGTGGCAAGAGCTGTTGATAAAAGTGCTTCTGCAAAACAGTCAATACTTCCTGCTGTTTCCTCTTTGCTTTTGATACGAAAAGAAGGGGGTATGAAAGTGGGATTATCGCTTGTGGATATGGATTGGCCAAAGACAGGGATAGTTTTTTCAATACCTGACTCTATAACGCTAAGTTTCAGAAATGACGGAAACGTGCATATTATCCCTCATGGACTAGTGACTTTTACAGATGTTTTTGGACGCATTGTATATCGAGGTGTTGTTAACCAGTCGTCAAGTTATGTTTTGCCGCAAAAAACAAGGTTTATTGATGTAAAGATTGAGCGGCTTAGACTTTGGTTTCCGATTATGTTTTATTCGGTTTCTGTCCAAGGCGATGCGAATTTAGGAGATGTTTCATTTTCAAAGTCAGACAGTTTTATTTATGTCTCTCCCCTGTTTTCTATTGGAACGCTAAGTGTTGTTTTTGCATTGTTGTTTTTTAGAAAGAGGATATATCATTTAGTTAGTAAGGTTATTGGTAAAGGTAAACGCAAAGATGAAAAGGATTAAGACGATATTTTTAGTATTAGTTTTGTCGATAGTTGTAGGTGTTGGTAGCTATATTGGGTATTTGTTTTGGTCTGACTTGAGTAGTTCGCGAATTGTTAGCCATAGCACAGATTTGTCGGATAGAGCGCTAGAATTTTACAAAGAGCAAAAGCAAATCGCTGGTTCCCCATGGCAAGGTATAAATCTAGAGGGTGAAAGTAATAGTAATGTACTTGGTGCTTTAGATGTTAGAGAGGGAGATAAAATGTATGCCACAAATTGTTTTCAAGTAGTTGTGCCATTTGCTCACTTTAATCCTAAGGTAACAAGCGATAGCGGTAAATGTGAAGTTTGGGTAGCTATGGGAGATAAATTATGGGGGCATTTCATGGTTCTTGCTAAAAAGGTGCCAGGTAAATCTATAAGGGACGATAGTGGAGTAAAGCTGCGACTTTTAAAACCAGAAAAATACACTGCTTGGGAGTTACCTGTTAAAGGATTTGATGATTATGTAGCCTTTAGCGCTAAAGGGGAAAAGCTAATTCTGCTACAAAAAGATGATTACCACATTATGATATCATTTAGTGAGATGTCAGATGCTACAAGTAAAAAAATAAATGAGTATACTGTTATGAGAATAATCGACTCACTTAAATTTGTGCAGTAAGTAAAAGATGGATAAACGCAACCTAAAAAAAACACTAACAACAATCACGCTGTTGTCGCTTTTTGTGTTTCCTGCAAGTACCAACTATCAGTTTAACGAGTTTTATATTGGACCGGGTGGAGGCGATGATTTGCAATCAACTAATTACAAGGCTAACGAGGTTATTGGTGACAATGCTGATAACTTACAACAAAGCAATAATTATGGACTGGGCGCTGGGCTTGAGTTTGTACAGCAAGCCAACGTGCCGCCTGCCCCAACGTTTGTTAATGATGGAAATTACTATAACAAGTTAAAGATAATTATTAACGAAGGCGGGAACCCTTCCGATACAGAGTATGCGGTGGCAATATCATCTGATGATTGGGCAACAACGCAGTACGTTCAGTCCGATTTTACAGTTGGTTCAAGTTTAGGGAGTGAAGATTGGCAGACTTATGTAGATTGGGGTGGATCCGCTGGAGAATTTGTGATTGGACTTGATAGCGCTACTACGTATAAAGTTAAGGTTAAATCGAGGCAAGGTGCATTTACATCATGGCAATGGGGACCTGAGGCGTCTGCAACAACAAGTAGTTTATCACTCTTCTTTGATATCGACGTTTCTGCTATAGATGAAGAGACCGCACCTCCCTACTCTATTGACTTTGGGGATCTTGCCGTAGGAGTTAACACAGCGTCTAAAAAGATTTGGACTGATTTAGAGACCAATGGGAGTGGCGGTGGGTTCGTCTATATCTACGCAGATTCTGATGGTTTGCAAAGCGCTTCACATGGAACATCAATTCCTTCTGTTAGTGCTGATTTAACAACTGTAAATAAGGGATATGGTGTGCAGGTCGCATCTGTAACTCAAACCAGTGGTGGTCCATTAATTGCGCAAAGTCCTTATGATGGAAGCGCTGATAATGTCGGAATTGTTGATACAACGATTAGATCGATCTTGTCTTCGTCAAATATGCCAATAACAGGTGGGCGTGGTAGTATCTCGCTAAAAGCAAAGATAGATGCTCTAACTCCTGCCGCGAGTGACTACTCTGTTACCTTTACCGTTATTGCATCAGCAACGTTTTAGCTTTTCTATTTAACTTATGTCTTATTCTTGTTATTATTGAGTTAATGCGAGTTACTGCCAAGAAGCTGTCCTTACTGTTTTTGTTTTTACTCCTTTTTACTTTTTCTTTAGTTGGGCAACGAGCTTTTGCTGCTGATGATAACTTTGAGTTGGTTGTAAACCCTCCATCTATCTCTATAACACTTGCTCGAACTCAATCTAGTAAACAGGTAATGAAGGTAACGAACCAAGGGGCGACGAGGGTCTCAATTTTAATGACTGGGCGGGACTTTGACGAAAGCTGTACAGGGTCAAACTGTTTTGATTCTTGGGTTGATATGGCGCCTGCTTCATTTGATCTTGAGCCTGGTCAAAGTCAGTTTGTCACGGTTTCAATTAGTGTGCCAAGTGACGCCGAGTTTGGAAATCGTATAGGTTTTGTTGATGCTGTAGCTTCCCCTACTAAGTTAACAGATGAGTATTGGCATACGGTTAAACAAGGCAGCAGTGTTGGAACGATGTTTATCGTGAAAGTCCCGGGCATTGTAAAAGAGGAGTTAAGTTTAAATAGCTTTACTGCTGATATCAATTCTAATCCAAGGACGTTTACTATGGATGTAACAAGTAAAAGCAATGTTCACGTTGATGTTAGTGGTGATGTCGTTATCAGAGAAAAAACGACTGGCGCAGTGTACAAAGTTCCAATTGAGATTAAATCATTAGCGCCAGGTGAAAATAGGCTTGTTAGTTTAGTTTGGGAAAATGCCCCTTTATGGGGAAGGTTTGAGGCGACGCTTAATGCTCATTATGGTGATTCTGGGAAAAAATTAACCGCTATTATCGAGTTCTCTACCGTGCCAACAAGCTTTTATATTGGTGCAGTGGTGTTTTTTCTGGTTCTAGTTATTGTAAGTTTTGTAAGTTATAAAAAGATTCACAAACATTATGGAGTTTAAAAAAATAATTGATAGATTAGCTTTAACGGTGGCGGTGCTTGGGGTTTTTGCTTTGTTTGCTATTGTAACGTCGGCAGATGAAGGCGGCAGTTTCACTGTTACTGTTGGCGTCAGGGGCACGGAGGTTGATTTTAATGGAACAACTATGCCTAATGCATTGGTAACTTTCTCTGAAGGTGGTACGGTGATAGGTTCTACCGTCTCAAATGATATCGGCGAGTTTTCTTATACATATCCTTATGCGAACTACGGAGATCATACTTATGATGTTCAGGCGCAAGATAGTGCAAGTCGTGACACAAAGCCTGTTTCTTTTGATGTAACAATAGATTCCAATGAGACGGTTGAAATTTCAGATATATTCTTACCGCCTACAATTGAGCTTTTGTCGCAAGATGTGCTGCCTGGAGATGAGGTTACTGCGGTAGGAGAAGCTCAGCCAGGTGCTACCCTTACTTTGGCTATTGATGGGACTGATATAGTTCATCAGACTGTAGTTAATTCAACTGGTCATTGGACTATCATTTTTCCTGTTACATTTGAGTCAGGCGGATACAACGTTTACGCAATTGCAAACACTCTAACGGGCTTGTTGAGTGAGAAAAGTAATAATGCGCTTTTGATTGTTGTTGGTGACTTTACACCTACCCCAACGCCAACAATAGCCCCAACCATTACTCCTACCCCAACTCCCGGTGGCTGTTGCTCGAAACGCTCAGATCTTAACTGTGATGGGAAAGTTAGTCTTCCTGACTTTAGTATTTTGATGTTTTATTGGAAAAAAGATAATGCATGTGCCGACGCAAACCATGACGGAATTGTTAGCTTACCAGACTTTAGTATCATGATGTTTGATTGGGGCAAGTAATATGATGAATAAAACTAAACGAATAGCAAATGTTAAAACTTTGTATACAGCATTTTGCGTAATGCAAAGTAGCTGCCCTAGCGGCTTGTATCTGGTGGGTTGTTGTATGACGTTGAACAATTATTGTATGGGTAAAAAATGATATAGTTAAAGAAATGAAGCGGTCAAAATTATTAATACTTACTACTTTATTTTTGGGAAGTCTGTTATTTGTCGATAAATCCTTTGCAGCAGATCCTAGTCTGGTGGTTGGCGCGTCCCCTACCACTGTTTATGTGGGGGGAACAGTTAGTGTATATG
>JALWZS010000047.1 GCA_027002475.1 bacterium
TAAGAATATACATTGCAGAAGCTAAAAGCCCGTTAGTTAGTCCTCCGATTATTCCAGAAGGGACGCTTGCTAACATTACAACGACAAAGGCTAATGCATAAAGATCGGACGATAAGTATCCCGTGAATTGAAGTATTACAAACGCAACAATAATATTCATCCAGCCTAGTAACATTGACACCGGTTGCAAAAATTGAGGATTGTGTTTGACCACATAATTTGCATAGACTTCGGTTATTTCAGCAATAACAAGGAGTGCGAGCACAAAAATTGTTGAATAAAGGTCTACTTCGAGGTAAATGATAAAGTATAAAACTGTCGCTTTGATAAGGAAGCGTACCCACATTGGTATGAATCCGTTGCTTGACCTTAAATCGAAATTTTTCATAACTTAATGATTGCACAATTTAACGTAAACGTTAAGCGGTAAATGTTCATGCGTCACTTCTCCTTTTTAGCTTTATGTTGTTGTATAATATCGCTGTTATAGACCAGATGTGCCCCTGTAGCTCAACTGGATAGAGCAGGAGTGTTCTAAACTCAAGGTTGGAGGTTCGAGTCCTCCCAGGGGTACCAACACGTGGTGAATTTATAAAACAAATTCAAACGTGTTGACCACGTTAATTCTAGAACAGTAAATTTCACGTCACGCTACCTCGCTACAGTTTCATTGAGCTCTAGTTAAGCGCCGGGCTTGTAACTAAGCCTAAAACTAAAAAACAAAATTCGGTTTATGTGGTTACTTACCTTTGTTCTTCTTATCGTTTCTTAAAAGGTATGCAACAAGGACGATGAAAAATATCGCCGTCGCAATGTATGCCAGAAAATTGGTTTCTGGTTCTGGAAAAAAGAACAAAACCAAAATCCCAGTAATCGCAACAATCGGGATTTTGTATTTAAAAATCTTTTCTAGCACGCTTTTAATTATAGACTAACTTAACGTTTTTCCTCATCTTAGTTTAATGTATGATTTAGATATGAGTGGTAAACATTCTTCTCGTGGAAAAAATATCCTCGGTTCGGCAGAAGGAAAATTCATTGATGGACATCCAGTTTTAGGTGAAGTTTTGGAGTATAGATCTATAGAAAAGGAAGATTCGGAGGTAACAGAACATTTTGAGGCCAAAATACAGGAATTAGAAGACGAACTGTATGGGCGAAATATTAGATCTGGTGAAAAGCTTAGAGACACATGGCGACTAACCAAAAAGCGATTGGCGATGTTGTTTGACCTTTCTGAGTTATACCGTGGCATGGAATTGGATATGTTAATGGGAGAACCTGTTGAGCTTAGTTACTATGCAAAACTCTTACTGATTGAGGCAGCCGTAAATGTGCTAGGTGAACAAACATGGGAGGAAGCAATCAAAAAGTTTGGTCAGTTATTGGGGCGAGATGACAAACTGGTTACCCTATTGCGTGAGTTAGCCGCTACAGCTAGATTGTCGACGCATGCTGCAGCTACAACAAAAATTGGAAGTGTTGCAATTAGTGATTTTGCTAGTGGCAGAGGGGCTCCAAATGAGCGGTTCTGGGCTTTAGTGACTTCTATTGGGGGGCGTTATGCGGCGAATTTGGAACTTTTGACAGATGCAAATAGAGAAATGTTCTCTTTGGACCTTGCTAGAGGAGATGTAGCAGCTTCGCGTCAGTACTTCAGTCATCTTGGAAAGTATAAGGTGAACGAGGCAATGTTAATGATGAGTGCTCCTTACTTTTTACAAGATGAACAAGTAGCTTCGGATAAGATTTACAAAGAGCTTAATGGAGTTATAGATGGACTTATACAAACTATATACGGCGAAGATAGGCAGCCTTCATATGACTTAGCCGAAATGGATTCATTGTGCAAAGAAGTGGCGTTGGTCTTGCAGAACATATATGGTTCTGTCCGTGGGACTGCTGCCGAAATGAGGCAAATCCTGACGAATCCTCGTTCAAGAAAAAAGTTTAATTACGCTAAGGAACTGTTTAATAGTCTGGAAGGACAGGGTTTTGAGGCTTTGCTAGTAGGTATGTTTGCGTTGGACCTACGAGACATTGATACTATTATGGACTTTAAGCTTAGGATTACGCTAGCGTTAAAGAATGCAAAAAGGGAGGATCAACAGTTGTTTCTACGCAAGCTAGGCGATACGTTGGATAAATATTTGGCAGTCTTTGCAAACGAGGATGTGTTTTTAACGGTTGCTGAGATCCATGAAAATATCATGGCTGAGCCGCCTAATGTTGATAGTGAACTCGTCCTAAAAGGCGAAACGCCTACGGTTGCAGATTTACACAGACTAAAAAATCAAATTCTAAATTATGCTAATCTTGATTTTTTTGAAATCGATCTCGAACAAGTTCATTACGGAGTGTTGAAAAAACCGTCCTCGCTTAACTTTTTCTATGATAGTAATAATCCGCATCATTTAGGGATTGAACTTGTGTGGGAGCGTGAGGATGGTGAGACGAAGTCCCTGTTTATGGATGTTGATATAAAAAGAGATGCTATAGCTTGGTCGGTACTAAATAGGCTCCCTGATGAATTCCCAGAGCTACGTGATGCAGTACTCCGAATAATGAAAGATGTGCTTCTACAAAATCTTGAACGCGCCAAAGCTATAAAACAAGCTAGGATTCAGGAAAAAGTAAGACATCAAGGAGTGCAAGGTGCAGGCAAACACTTAAAGAAGACTAGAACTCCACTTGAGTCTAGTGGGCATGAGCATGGTTTAACATCTAAAAAAAGGCGTCGTATAGTTGTTGTTGAGTCTCCACGGAAGTTAGATTTGCTATCCACAGTAGAAACCGAAGAGAAGGAGTTTCAACAAGTTGTAGATTTTAGTGAAGATGAAGTCCGTTCTTTAATGCGTGAAAGTAAGGTTCGAGAGGATATGTTGCAACAAATTTTAAGGAGTCTTGAGCGATTTAACGGAGGCAATACTCGACATTTCAAAACCATAAAACCTGAAAAACCTAAGATGCAGGCTCTAGCAGATAAGCACGATGTTGATAAGCTGTATGTACTCAGAGTGGGGCGAAACTATAGAATCATAATGATTGCGGTAGACAGTTCGGAATTTAGTGATGATAAGCAACACTTCAGCATAGTCCGTATTGATAACAGAAGCAAGGTCTACGATAAGTAAGCCTGAAATAAAAATCGCCTTTTCCTGTATTATTAGCAGTACGATTTATGGTAAAACAAAGCACCTTATCAGATGAAGAGATCGTTGAGGTAGTTCGTTCTAGCGATAAAAATAAGTATCGCGTGATTGTGGAGCGTTATCAGGACAAATTGTATCGCTATGTTTTCAGAATGACTAAAGATAATGATGTAACAAACGATATAGTCCAGCAAGCGTTTATAAAAGCCTACAAAAATCTACAAGGATTTGACACCAAGCGAAAATTTAGTAGTTGGATATACAGAATTACGCACAACGAGACGATGAACTATTTTCAAAAGAATAAGAGGAACATAAAGATAGATGACGCTTCGTTGCTAGATAAACTGCTACATCGCGAGCAAGTTACTGATCGGGATGAGGTCGAAAGCGAGGAGCTGAAGCAAATCATGCAGGAGGTTATAAATGAACTGCCAATTAATTATAGCGCTCCCCTATCGCTTTTTTATTATGAAGATAAAAGCTACGAGGAGATTAGTGAGATATTACATATACCAGTAAATACCGTAGGAACACGCATTCGGCGTGGTAGGGCTAAAGCAAAAGAGTTATATTTAAGAAAAACAAACAATGGAGAAAGAAAATACTAAACAACTAAATATTGCCGATTCCGTAATGAAAGAGATCGACGCAGGGCATGTAAAAATGCGTCCAAAGATTTATTTTGTGCTTGGTATGCTAGCTTTAGGGATTGGCTTGACATCAACTATGCTTCTTGGAGTTTGGTTTGTTGGTCTTACTTCATACCATTTTAGACATCACGACCCACTATCTTTTGTGGCTTTTGGGCAACATGGTTGGATTGCGTTTCTACGAACATTCCCGTTTATTCCGCTTTTGTTGGCGTTAGCTGCTATTGGCATTGGGATTTGGTTAATACGAAAATATGAGGTGTCGTATAAACATAGCTTTTTGGGTATTGCAGTAGCTGCAGTTGTAGCGGTTGTGGTAACTGGCTATGTTATAGACGAGTTGGGAGTAAATGAACGACTCGCGACAATGCCGCCAATGCGCATGTGGTACGCAGATAAGTCTGTTGGTGAGGAGTGGTTAATTTGTGAAGTAAAACAAGTTTTCCCTGAAGATAAACAGCTTATTTGCGAAACACCTAACAACGATGTTGTAAAAGTACAGTGGGACGACACTACATTTTTGCCTTTCGGTGCGGATTTTAAAGAGGAAGACGTAATACGAAGTGTTGGTGTGTGGGAGGATGATGTCTTTAAGGCTAGTGGAATTAAAAAGGGATACAGAATTCCGATGAGGTACATGGATGCCAAAAGACCTTCCCCTACTGGAGTTACTAAAGGATGGCGTTTTACTCCGCCTTATAGGTGATTGAGTAACTTGTCGTAGTTTATAAAGTGCAAGGCTTTGTAGGCATAAACCGTCCAGAGATTAAAAGAGTCTGTTAACAGAAGTATCCCCAGCAAAACTAAAAATACTCCGCCAATAAACGAGATTTTAGATAAATGTTTATTTAGCCAGTTTATATACTGGGTTGCTGATCCAATGACTAGCGCTACAAGCAAGAATGGAATTCCAAGTCCCATTGAAAAGATAAAGAGTAAGAATGCGCCTTGTAGTAAGGTCGCAGTTGAATATGCTAACGTTAGGACTGTACCAAGGATAGGACCAACGCAAGGGCTCCACCCAAATGCGAATGTTGCACCGAATATAAACGAACTTAGTGGAGTGCCTGGCTTAATTTTGTGATGAACTTGTATTGCTCGTTCTTGATTTAGTAGTTTGTATAACTTTGAGCTTTTTATAACAGGTATCCTTTCGAATATCTGCATCATGTAAAGTCCAAAGATTATTACAAATAATCCGCCAATTCGCGTTAACATCGCTTTGTACTTAAAAAGTGCAGCTCCACCAAGTCCAAAGAGCAAACCAAATAGTATAAAAATTGTGCTAAATCCTAAAACGTACAAAAAACCATTCATTAAGATTTTGCGTTTTGCAGTTTTACATTCAATACATTTTGTAAGCTCTGCTGTTGATACACCGCTAATAAAACCTAAATAGCCTGGAACAAGAGGAAGGGTACACGGCGCTAAAAACGTTAAAACTCCAGCAATAAACGTTGGTATAACAAGCGTTAAATCCATTATCAAAGATTTAAGATCTCGTCTATTTTGGGTTTGTCAAAGCCTATGACGATATGTTGTTGATCATCGTCGGTAGTAATTACCGTTACTGGAACACCAAGTTGTCCTGTTAATTCAACCATCTCGCGAACTGAATCTTGATCATGATCTAGCAAAATATCTTCAAACTCAATCCCCTTTTCTGTTAGGTACGCCTTTTCCATTTTGCAGTAAGGGCAATTACTTGTGCTATAAACTTTGACTTTCATGGTCTGAGTTTATCAGAGATAGTATAGTCATACTAGGGCGAGATGACAATAGTTAGGATTTGTATCGCCCTAATTGGTGTCAAGTAGTCATCCTATGAAAGCATAGTTGATAAGTATGGCTTTGAACTAAGTTTATGAGAACAAGCTTAGGTTTATAGTACAATTTAGGTATGCCGCAATTTAAGGTGTTTAGACCTCACTACGAATTAAAAAAACACCAAGAGGAATTTGAGCGTCATAGAGACATATTTATACAAACGCACAATCACTACTTTCATGTATCAAAACTCCAAATACATCATGTAGGTAAAGGACGGAGTGTTGGTATTGCACCGTGGCCTCAGTTCTTACCAACAATTGCCCCTGTTGCTGATTACATAATTATTCCTTTTACAGATGGTCAGCATCACCATATTCATATTGGGGAAAGAGACAACATTCTTAGCGTGATTAGACATATTGGCTACACAAAACATAAAGAACCAGTCCCCCACCTTAGACTCCCACTAGTTCTAGAAGAACGTTGGCAAAGACGCATCCTAGAAGCAACAGAATTGCTAGAAACTACAAAGGATGATCAATGATTGCATGCTTAGGGCTTGCATGGTTAAATTACTGTTATGCACAAACTAGTACTACTGCGACATGGTCAGACTACCTACAACAAAGACAAGCGTTTTTGCGGTTGGACAGATGTCGATCTTACACAGCAAGGTGTTAACGAGGCTCATGAGGCAGGAAGGCTCCTTAAAAGTACAGGGTTTTTGTTTGATGTGGTTCATACTAATATGCTCAAGCGATGTATAGAAACCACATGGATTGTATTAAAGGAAATGGATTTAGAGTGGATTCCAGTGCAAAAGTACTGGCGTTTAAACGAGCGGCATTATGGGGCGCTACAATCTAGATATCACGAAGAGGTCGCAAAAGAGGTTGGTGAAGAGCAAGTATTTTTATGGAGGCGCAGTTTTGATAATCCTCCGCCAATGTTAAGTGAAGATGATGCGCGTTTTCCAGGCAACGACCCTAGATACGCTAATGTCCCACGTAACTTACTACCTAAAGGTGAGAGCCTAAAGATGACACTGGAACGAGTTAAGCCCTATATTGAGAACGACTTATATCCTGCTATCCGTGATAATAAAAAGGTTCTCTTAGTTGCATCGCATAACAGTTTGCGCGCATTGGCTAAGGCTTTAAAGAATATTAGTGACGAAGACTTGCCTAAGTTTACTATTCCTACAGGGAAGCCGTACGTATTCGAATTAGATGATGAGCTCAATTTGGTTAATGATTACTATTTGGAGGATAAGTAGCGTGCTTACGCTCTAATTAACTCCCCTAGCCATTTGGCGTTACCGTTTTTATATTGCCACCAGAGATCTTCCCATATGTAATGAATTACTAAGTGTTGGTAAGGCTCAAATGAATTGATGAGTTTGAGTATTTTATCGGTTGGCTTTGGATTATCTGTTGCAGTGTTAAAAAAGATTTTTGAGTAAATTTTTTGCTCCCATGGCGAGATGTGATCGAAATGATTAACATGATGAAATACGTCAAAAAGTATGTACCAAACAGTTGCTGGACCAATTCCGTATAAACTTAGTAAAAACTCTTTTTGTTCTTTTAATGAGCGCTTTCGTAATTCTTGCTCGTTAATACTACTGTTAATAAAAGCTTCATCAAGTCGCTTAATAAATTTAGCCCGATACCCTACTTTAAGTTCCCTTAACTCTTCCTCGCTTACGTTCGCTAGTTTGCCAGGAGCCCAAAAGCAATATAGTTTTTTGCCGTCAAACTCTAAAAGCTCTCCATATCTTTGTAATAAGTTTGTAAACATCTGGATGGATCTTTTTACCGTTGCGTTTTGCAAAACGACACCAATGATTAAATACTCGTAAAGCGAGGAAGGATGCCCTGGTCGCATGCCTTTTAGCCTTGTTATAGCAGATTTAAGAGGTAAGCTCTTAAATCTATTTGATACAGAGTAAAAAGGCTTAAGATCGTAGCCCAAATTGTAGCGGTAAATTATCTCTTTTTTCAGTAAACTTAGCTCATTTTTATTTAGCGCCTTTTTGGCATAGACGTTAATTAGCACTTTAGGCTCGTTAACTGTTCCTTTGTTTTTAAACTTAATTCCAAGTGCTTTTTTGCCATGCCGCCAGGTTTGCCATCTTACTCCTTTCTCCCAGAGATTATCATTTGTAGTGAAGTGATCAGGTTTATAAAAGGTGTAATCAAACGCGAAAGGTGTTGTAGGAATTATGTTGAATGAGTGCTGAAATTCTAGCTGCATAGTGTTATTTGCTTTATGAAAATGTTAACAATATGTGTGAGTACAAAAAAGACGACATCTGTCTACCCTAGCCTTTTACAGTTTATTTGTTGTTATTAGATTGCTGCGTTTCTATTGTTTTCTTTCCAATAACCTGTTTTGTGTGTATTGTTGCTTCGATTTCTTTTACTTTTGTTTGTGCAATTAAAATTCGCTTAATGCCTAACCCAACCACGTAAAAAATGATTATGTTTAGAGCGATTAGTGATACTACTGATAAGATAACAATACTTTTATTGCGGTTTTCCACTTGTCTAAATATAGCACGATAAATGGTTTGATTTCCGACAATAGTGGAATAAGATGATAGTTGAGCATAGTAAGGCGTTAAGGGGTAATATCGATATCTACCGAATACTTACTTTCTGTATAAGCTTTCTAATATGCTTGTACTATTTGTAAGGATTAATCCAAGGAGTAGCAGTATTACAAATGTTCCAAAGATCTTGTCGTTAAGGATTGATGCGCCTGCTGTATCTGGCAACTCGTCAATTTCTCCGAGTACTGAGCCTGCGTCTATACAAACTTCTGCATCATCACTGTTTCGAACTTTGTCTTCATAACTTAGTTCAACAATATTCTTGACACATTTTGTTTGCCCGCTTTCAATACCGGTAGTATTAGCTTTAGCTTCTAAGGTAACGCTAATTTCTTCATTGGGGGCAAGGTTTGTAATTGTCCAGTCCTTGTATTCGGATGTAAGAACTAGATTCTCTGGCAATATGTCATGTAGTTTTAATTCATCAACTGTGGTGTTGCCTGTGTTTTTAACTGTTATCTTAAATTCAACTAAACCATTTGACTTTACACCTTCAACCTTTTCGCTCCACTTGTCGCTAGATGATTTCCTAACAACCTTACTTAGCTCGAAGCTAATTCGACTTCCACCGATGTCTGGGGTTGGAGTAGGGGTTATTGTTGGCACAATAGTTGGGGTTGCTGTTGGCTTAGGAGTAGGTGTAGGAGCGTTTGTAGGAGTTGGAATAGGCGTATTTGTTGGTGTTGGAGTAGGAGTAGCTGTTGGTTGTGGTGTCGTGGTAGGTGTTGGTGTGCTTGTGGGCTTTGGTGTGGCTATAATGCCACCGTCCCAACAAAGGTCAATCTGTCCTGCGCTTAGTGTTATTTTGTCAGTTATTCCTGCTGCCACTGATACGTTAAACCCGGTACCAACAATAATTGGGTGAATATCGCTGTCTTTACAGTCGTTTTCGCCTTGATTGGCGGCAGTGAATATGTAATTGTACTTGTCGGATTTAGGGAGAAAGACCTGTACGTAGTATTCACCAGCATGCAAGCGACCAAAGAGGTAGTGCCCTTTTCTTGTTGTTCGTATTGTTCGAATGACATTTTTATCTTTATCAAGAAGTTGAACAATAACTCCACTGATGCCAGATTCATCGTTATCTTGAATACCGTTGGCATTAGAGTCTAGCCAAATGGTGTCCCCAAGTACTGCCATTCTTGGTGTTGGTGTAGCTGTTGGTCGTGGTGTTGATGTTGGAGTTGGTGTGCTTGTTGGCTGTGGTGTTGCGGTTGGGGTTGGAATAGGAGTACTTGTTGGCGTAGGCGTAGGAGTGTTTGTAGGAATTGGTGTAGGAGTGCTTGTGGGTGTTGGCGTACTCGTAGGTGTTGGGGTTGGCGTGTTTGTGGGGATTGGAGTACTAGTTGGTGTCGGTGTATTTGTAGGAATTGGAGTTGGTGTGTTGGTTGGAGTAGGAGTTGGTGGCACTACTTCTAACAGTCCTGCGTCAAAGCACTTGTAATAAGTACCAGCGCTAATGTACTTTTCTTCAGTTAAACCAGTCTCCTCGTTGGCGTCGCTATCTTTGCAATCGTTGTTGCCTTGGTTGGCTTTTGTAAAGCTATAGAGGTTTTCATCGATTACAAACTTTACATGGTAAACACCAGGCATAAGATCTGTGAAACGATACTTGCCATCACTATCAGTTATCCGCTTCCCTATTTTTCTGTTTTCTGAATTGTACAACTCGACGGTTACTCCGCTTACACCGATTTCGCCTGAATCTTGAATACCGTTTCCGTCATCAAGCCATACAAAATCGCCTATGGATACAGGTGCAGCTGAAACAATAATTATTGAGTCATCTGTTACAACGGACTGTGCAGGGTTGTTTGAATCGAAGTTAATAATGTAGTTTTCTCCAACTCCTGGAGGATTAAAGTCATAGACAGATCCATCTTCTAAGTTAAAGTAAGTGTGGTCTTGGTCATCTTTTGGTGCGGCGTAACCAGCATCAAGTATTTGCATTCGGTTACCGTAATCTTCAAGGGATACTGGAGTCGTATCTCGAGGTCTTTGCCATGTTGCACCTTCGTAGTTGTCATATGCAATATCCCATTTGAACCCATCTTCACCTGAGCCGGAATTAGAACACTGATTGCAAAGCCACATAGGGTCATCAATTACAGGAGCGACGGTATCTGTTGTTGCTTGCAGGAGGTATACAGTCATACCGTTCATTTCTTTTTTAGTTAGTTGGGTATAACCAGCAGGTATTGAATCAAATTCAGTTTTTACAAGAAGTTTTGAGTGGTTCTCAACGGTTGCACCGCTTGTTATAGGTGTTGCTGGACCATCTGTGCTTTGTGTATAGTCAATACTGTTTACACTTGTTTGCGCTATAAAAAGCGTAATGGCAACAGATGCTAACGCTGTTATTGTGAGATAACGACGATACTTCTGGATTAGCATGACTATAAGTTAGCACAATTTTACTAGCCTGTCAATACTACAGGACTGTGCTTGACGGCTTTATTCAAGCGTTAAATCTTCCTCATTTAACTTCTTGTATAGCGGAACTGGCTTTATGCTTGTGTCAATATCCTTGATAAGATCTTCTATTTTAGTAATAAACGCTTCTTGCTCTGGCCACTTATCGGGTACTTCTACACCAAGTAACTGGAACAATTGCTGTGAGCCTTCAAAAAGAAGTGGTTGCATTAGTATCCCCAAAGCAATGATTATGGCATAGAGCTGTTTGAGCTCTTGATAAAAGGCGTTAGTGTCGTTTTTCTTAAGTACCCAAATTTGTTTTTCATCAAAGTATTTATTACCGAATGCGCTAAGTTGCAGGATGTTTTGCAAATAGTTTTTAAATTCAGCGTTTTCTAAGTAGTCGACTGATTTTGTTACAGCGGTTTCTATTGCTTGCCTGACGTCTTCGTTTAGTGGAAGGTCTGTAATGACTTTGATGTCAGACTTTTTTGCGATTGATAGGCTTCTATGAATAAAGTTGCTTAAGTTCCCAATTAAGATGTTATTTATCCTTTGACCAAAATCTTCCCATGTAAAACTACTGTCACGTTTTTCAGGCATTATGTAGGTTAAATAAAAACGAACCATGTCATTGCCAAATTTTTCTACAATTTTTTTTGAGTCAATAACTACTCCCCTGCTTTTGCTAAATTGCTGACCTGCAAAGTTAAGATACATGTTTATTGCTTGTATATCGGGCAGGTGTAATTTTTCGTCATAAACCATTAGTTTGGCAGGCCAAAACATTGTGTGAAAAACGAGGTTGTCCTTGCCCATGAAGTAATAATGCTTAAGCTCGTTGCCACTAGCATTTTCTTCATACCAAAACTTTTGCCAGTTCTTATTGTTTTGTTCGCCCCAAAGCATTGAGGCAGAGAGATATCCAATAACTGCATCAAACCATACATAAAAACGCTTGCTGTCTATATTTTCTATCAGCATGTCTTTTGGAATTCTTTCCTTTGGTATCTCTACTCCCCAATCAATATCTCTTGTAATGGGGCGTGGTTTTAGACCTTCTTCGAGCCACCCCTTAGTTTCTTGAGCAATCCAATTTTTCCAGTTTGGGCTAGCCTTTTTTACATACTCTTCGATTTTTGGTTGTAACTTAGCCCAGTCAACGTAGTAATGCTGTGTTTCTTTTAAGAAAACCTTGCTGCTTGTGGTTTTGCTTACAGGATTAATAAGTGTGCCTTGATCAAGGAGTTTTCCACAATTGTCGCATTGGTCGGATCTTGCACCTTCAAACCCACAATGCGGACATGTTCCTTCGATATATCTATCTGGTAGAAATCGATTTTCTTCATCAGAGTAATACTGCTTGTCTTTGTCGATAAAGATGTACCCTGCTTCAAGTAAAGCAATAAATACGTCTTGAGTTACCTTTGCATGATGAGCTGTGTCTGTTCTTGTGTAAAGATCATAGCTAAGCTTTAAAGTGTTTAAGAATAAATCGACATCGCGCTCGTGATAATAATCCGCAATCTCTTTTGGGGTTTTGCCTTCTTTGTCGGCTTGAACTGTAATTGGAGTTCCGTGACAATCTGATCCAGAAACCATTAATACATTATTCCCCTGTAGCCGTTGAAATCGTGCTTCAATATCTGCCGGTAAAAGATATCCGGCAAGATGCCCGATGTGTAAGTCACCATTCACGTAGGGCCACGCGACTGCAATTAGTACATTTTTTTTCTTGCTCACGTAGTAATTATAACTTGTTAATCTCTAAGTCCGGTTTTTTGAGTGTAGTTTGTTTTGAAGGGTGCGAGATGGGCTTGATCTGTTGTAAGAACGGAGATAATTTCTCCTTTATTTCTTGATGTACTTGCTCGGGGGTTTTGTTGTTTACATCAACGGTTATCCATTTGTCACGAAAGATTTCATACTTTTTAACTTCTTCATAAGCGCTAGATACTTTTTGGTAAAAGTCGACTGCCTTTTTTTCAAATTTGTCTCCATCAATATCATAAATACGGCTAAGTCCTACCTCAGGCGATATATCAAGCTGTATTACCACATCAGGGAACGCAATCTTAAAAAGCGGTTTGTTTACCTCCGTAACTATTTCAGGACCTAGCTCTTGCGCATATCCTTGAATTGTTAAGCTTGATATAAAGTTTCTGTCGCTTATTACAATGTTACCTTTTTCTAGGTTGGGTTTAACGATTGTGTTTAACGTCTGGGCTCTTGAGGATGCGTAAAGATAGGCATCACACCAAGGCGACATTTCTTCATTAAATTCTGTCCCTTGAACTAGTTTTCTAATTGCGTTGGCAATTTCGCTGCCCCCAGGCTCGAATGTACGAACTACTTCACGGTTAGGAAATCTGTGGGTTAAGTATTGCTCTAGTAACTTCCCTTGTGTACTTTTCCCAGATCCTACAATTCCTTCAATGACTATGTATATGCCTTGCACTCTAGCTAGTTTATACGAAACCTACTTATGCTTCAAATTTAATTTTAGGCGAGTTGTTAGATGATGCAACGCCTTTGCCTGATTAGCTCTTTTTAATGACGGTATCAAGAATGGCAGCACTATTTGTGAGGATGAAGCCAACAAGAACGAAAACTACGAATAACCCAAATATCTTGTTGTTAAGAATTGAGGCATCTGCGGTTTCTGGTAGCTCGGACTTTTCGCCTAAGATAGAACCGGATTTAATACATACTTTTGCATCATCTTGTGCTTTGAGTTTATCATCCATCTTTAATTGGGCTTTGTTGACCACACAACCGTCATCTCCAAGTCCGTCTGTAGAACTAACTTTTGCTGAAAGGGTAACTGTTACAGGTTCGCTTGGGGCAAGGTTTTTAATAGTCCAGTCTTTATAGTCAGAAAGCAACTCTAAGTTATTTGGTAATAGGTCACTTAGGTGTACTTCATCAACGCTAACGTTACCAATATTTTTTACCGTAAGTTTAAACTCAACAATATCCCCAATACGAAGACCATTTACTTGTTCTTTCCAGTCACTAGTCCCCTTTTCTCTTGCTACTTTGGATAATTCAAACTCTATTAGAGGCGTTGGTGTTGGAGTTGGTGTTACTGTTGGAATTGGTGTTGGTGTAGCTGTTGGAGTTGTTGTAGGGCTTGGAGTTGGTGTAAGTGTTGGGGTAGGACTTGGCGAAGATGTTGGTGTGGGGGTTGGAGTTTTAGTCGGTGTTGGTGTAGATGTTGGACTAGGTGTATTTGTTGGAGTTATTGTGACTGTTGGGGTGGGCATAGGGGTATTGGTCGGGGTTGGTGTACTAGTAGGCGAAGGCGTAGGTGTATTGGTTGGAGTTGGTGTGGGTGTGTTTGTTGGCGTGGGGGTACTGGTAGGAGTTGGAGTGCTTGTAGGTGTAGGTATTGGTGTGTTAGTTGGCATTGGGGTTGGAGTTTTAGTTGGTGTTGGTGTAGATGTTGGAGTGGGTGTAGGAGTATTTGTTGGTGTAGGAGTGGGTGTTAAGGTTGGGGTTGGTGTGGGTGTAGGTGTGTTGGTTGGTGTTGGAGTTGGATTGCAAGATGGTGCCCATGTGCATCCTGTGCTTGAACAGCTCACTCCGCCACCAACGGCATCTGTTTGGTAAATTCCACAGCTTCCTGCTATCCCAGGATTAATGCAGTGTCCTGGTTCTAGTGTTTCAGTGTGACTTGCACACCCTACTCCATCGTTAGCGTGCTCTTGGCAAGCCTGTTGACTGTCCATTGTGCTAAAACAAGACGCTACAGACACCTGGATTGAGCCACTCGCATTAGAGGGCAAACAAATCGAAGCACCGTCACAGTAGGCTTGCGCATCGTCGCCATTGTTGCATTGGCACGAATTGTTTATCCATGCACATCCGTCTTCACTGTGAGACCAGCAGCTTGATTCGTCTGCTACATTACAGATACTAGGATTACTCTTACATGATTTATCTTGTTTGGGGGTAGGTGTTGGTGGATTTTGACAGCCACTCCAACCTGTATTTAAGTCACCATCTTTGCACCAGTTTGTATCGTTGGCATGGCAAACGCAGTCATCTCCCCATGTTCCAGGCTTTTCGCAGGTTCTATAACCACCATTACATGCGGGGTCATACCAGGTCTTTGTTTCAGAACAAGATGTTCCTGGAGTGCCACATGATGCATATGCTAGATTAGAATTTGTGCCTACTTGGTTGTTGAGCTCAGAACCAATGATTGTGCCAAAGTAAAAAACGAATAGACCAGATAATACAGAAATAGCTATTGATATAAAGACAGAGTTTCTTTTATGGGACAGTACTCCTGCAATTAACTGTTGTATGTCAGACATATTCATGACTGTATGGTAGTCGCTGGGCAGGAATTATGGATATTATAAGCCCACGCACTATAGGTGTCAATGCGTTTGGTGTCAGGTAACATCTTGAAATATTTATGGCATGAATTACATTTACACGTATATACTTGTAAGGTACAGTATATATGTAGGCTTATGTAACGATTTGCATTTAAAGTGTTACATCGTTGTGTATTAGTAATTAATCACTAATAAAATGACAAAATCAGAAGAGATCGAGATAGTTAATAAGGCAAAGGAGGATATATCAGAACTTACTCCTCTTATTGAAAAGTACTATGATCCTATTTATAGGTACATCTTTTTTAGAGTTTCAGATAAAACCACAACAGAAGACTTAACGGCTGATGTATTTCGAAACGTAGTGAAATCGCTAGATTCATTTAAGGATAAAGGGTATGGGTTCTCTGCTTGGGTTTATCGAATTGCACATAATCGTGTGCTTAACTACTATCGCTCAAGTAGCAAGAACAAAAGTTTTTCCCTCGAAGGTTCAGAAAGAGTTTTTGCTTCCGATGATGACATAGAGCAATCGTTGCTAGATAAGGAAGAAGTGAATGCTCAGAAACGAATTGAGAAAAGGGTTTTAGATTTGATAGATGAACTAGACGAGATGGATAAATTAGTCATAACCTTAAAGTATTTTGAAAATAAAGACGCGCAGTACATTGCTGATGCGATTAATACAACGCCGGGAAACGCACGCGTTAGATTACATCGCGCTCTAAAAAAGTTAAAATCACTATATGAAGATAGATACGAGGAGGAACTAGAATATGAAGAAGAAATTTAATTTAGAAAATATTTTATACAGTATCGGGAAACGAAAAGTCGAAATCGACGCAAACAAAAAGAAGATACTAATCAATGAGCTCTTGATGGAAGCAGAGGAACCTGTGAGTACAAAAGAAACTACGGCTTCTATTAAAAAGGTTAAGAATAATAACTTCGCTTTTGGTTTGGGAGCACTAGCGTTTACTGGAGTTTTAGCGTCTTTGTTTGCAGTGTTTTATTTACTTAGACCAAGCCCATCGGTTGCCCCAGTAGATACAGCGGAAAAACTGTATACATTTACAGGGTACGTACAAAAGGGACCGTTTATCTCGGGTTCCCACATAACGATACAAGAGCTTGATAAAAAGCTTAACCCAACTGGGCGTACTTATGATGTAACAACAAAAAGTGACTTTGGTGATTATGAGTTTTCTAAAAAGTTGCGTTCTCCTTATATCGAGGTCTTTGCGCAAGGATACTACTTTAATGAAGTGAGTGGTAAATTGTCTGACTCCCCTCTTACCTTATCAACAGTTACAAGTGTTGCAGGAAAGGATACTGTTAACGTTAATATCCTAACGACTTTAGCAAGTGATCGAATTAAGTATTTAGTCAAAGAAAGAGGTATGGATTTCAGATTGGCGAAGATAAAAGCAGAGTACGAGGTCCTTCGTGTGTTTAATTTAACAGATTTTAATGTGAGCGACTTTGACAATCTAGATATAACACGCAGTGAGTTGCAAGATGCTGTGCTTATTGCAATTTCTGCTGTAATGCAAGGTGATTTAAGTGTGGCACAACTTTCTGAAATAACGTCGAAAATTGCGCTTGATTTGGAAAAAGACGGCGTGGTTGATGAGCTTTCTTATGTAGAAACCTTACAAGAAAACAGCAAGGCGTTAAGTATTACTGGAATCACTGAAAATCTGACCAATCGATACGCAGATCTTGGGCTTGATATCAATGTGCCTCCATTCGAGCAATTTGTTAAAAAGTTGGTTGAGTTTAGGGTGATTACGACGGACCCTGTAGATGGTGATAACACGGTTGATAAAGACGCTGTTATTGAAGTCCTTCTGAGTAAAGAAGTTGCATCCGACACAGTGACACCTGATTCATTTTTCTTAAGTAAAGGTGGCGAGCTTGTCGATACTGAAATAATAATTGACCCCGAGTTGCGAAAGCTCTCGCTTGTTCCAAGTGAATCGTTAGAGCTTTCGCCATCTGACGAAAACCTTCCATTAATTACTTATGACGTTACAGTAAGTAGAGCTATAAAGTCTGTTGATGGCGAACAGTTTAGTGAGGATTATACTTATTCTTTTCAGACAAAACGATATGAAAAATTACAAGTTACTGCGATCTCTCCTGAAAATGGATCGGTTAATATTGCTAAAGACAAGATTGTTGCAATCACATTTAACCACGCTTTAAATCAAGCTTCTGTTAATGCGAATAATGTTGTTGTAATTAAGGATAATGTCGTAATCGCTGGAGATTTGAAATACGATAGAGATGCACGAACTATTTACTTTACACCTCTTGGTGGATGGGAAATGTCTCCGACGAAGGATAGCGAGGCACTTAAAAAATATACTGTTATTGTAGGCGAAGGAGTTGTTGATACTAATGGTCAACATTTACTCAACGAATTCACGTCAGCCTTCACGACTGTCCGACTTAATCCAATAACAGTCACGAACGTCAAACCTCAGGCGGATAGCACAAATCAAGATCCATATACCACAATTAGCGGTACTTTTGATAAGGATGTAATCCCAGCATCTATCAGTACAGACACATTTGTTGTTACTAGTAGTAGCGATAGTGTTGTAGATGGGAACATTACATACAATTCGCAGTCTCGAGAGGTGACATTTACACCTTCAGAGCCGTTAGCCTCAGATACTAAATATACGGTTACTTTAAAGGATTCTATAACTGCAACTAATGGAGCAACATTTAAAAAAGATTACTCTTGGAGTTTTACAACAGCTCGCCTTGACATTACAAGCAATTTGATGGCGTATTACCGATTAGATGGTACAACTAAAGACGAACAAGGTAATGCTGATGCAATCGGAACAGGACTTACAGTAGTTGTAGATCGTAATGGCAAACAAGCAGGAGCGTTACGGTTTTCAGGTGCAGGGAGTTCTATGACAATTCCCTACCTTTTTGACATGAACACTGATGATTGGACATACTCTTGCTGGGTAAAGATAAATGATGTTCACGATTATTTGTTAGGAAACATTTTAGCGGAGGATAAAGACACCGATTTGTTAAAGTTAATAGCTCTAGATCGTGATGATGCTGGGGTGTATTTTGAGTCGAGTCTCGACGGTGGTGTAATTAATAAATACTATTTAACCGTTGGGCAATGGCACAATATTGTGCTCTCACAGAAACTTATTGCAAACGATAATGGTATGAAGACATACTCTACAACTATTTATTTAGATGGGAAGAAATTTAATAATTCACTTCAAGGTGCGGAGTTATATGGTGAGGGTTTACCCTTGAGTATAGGGGAGATTATTCTTGATAGTGATAATATCAACTATACATTTCAAAATGGTGGTATTTACGGCAGGGTTTGGATGGACTTAGATGACATTAGGATATACAAAAGAGCATTAAATGAGTTCGAAGTGAGAGAATTGATGAGATCCTAGAGGTATCGGTTCTAGGAATTACCTAACAATTGACCCGTTGGCGATTTTTCTTTCTGGATGTAATAAAACTGGTAGTCCACCTTCGTCTGCAGCTAAAATCATTCCTTGGCTAGTTATTCCTCGAATAGTTTTAGGCTCAAGGTTTGTAAGAATTGGAAGCTGTTTGCCAATTAAATCTTTAGGATCATTAATTACTTCACCAAGCCCTGCAACAAGAGTTCGGGTTTCTATTCCAATATCTACGGTTAGTTTAAATAATTTGTCGGTGTCCTCTACCCTTTCGGCTTCTGTTACTGTGCCAATTCGGATATCAAGCTTTTTGAAATCCGTAAACGATATGTTTGTGTCCATAAGCCAAGTATAGCACCTCTTTCAAGAAGGCGTTTCTAGTATAAAATACGAATATGGAAGAGTTAGACTTACTAATCAAAGAAGCTGATCGGTTGAGGAATCAAGGAAGAAGCTTGGAAGCTATCAAAAAATATCAGGAAGCAATTTCCATTGCACGTAAGTTAGGCAACGAGAAAGCAGTTGCCTTTTGCTATCAACAAACTGGTGTGTGTTGGAAAATTGAAAAAGATATATCGAATGCGGTTGATAACTATCAAAAAGCGGTTGATGCCTACAGGAGTATTGGTGACAACGTTGGCTATGGTGCGACGTTACGGGACTTAGGCATAGTTTACGAGTACCATGATCAAGATAAAAAAGCGCTAGAGTTTCTCAAGCAAAGCGAAAAGGTCTTACAGGCAACTGGTAACAAAACTCACTTAGGAATCACTAAGACTAAAATTGGTTTGGTTTTAACTAAGCTACGAAGGTTTGATGAAGCAGAGCATTATTTTTCTGATGGGATAGAACTAATCAGAACCGCGAATAAATATAGTTATTTCATGGAGATGACAACTTACTTAAATTGGGCTCAGCTTGATTTTGCTAAAGACGACGCTTCTAATATGATAAATAAACTTTGGGCAGCGTATGGACTAATTACTTGTTATAACGAAGAGCAAACGCAGCTCCGTCGGATTGCCCAAATCATGGGGCTTTTGGCACAAGGATACTTTATGCTAGGGCAATACAAGGAATCTTTAAGGTTCTTCAAAAAAAGTCTTGAGCTACTTTCAAGCATGAGTGATAAAGCGAGGGGTGTTGTATTAAAAGATTTCAAAGCCGACAAATTACTGAACGGCTTAAAAGAATCTGCACCTGATTTAGCACGTGGTCTGGTGCTACAATAAATCGCGTGGAGAAAGTTAGCGGTGTAGTTCATCGAGTTACCTACAAAAACGACTCAAATGGCTATGCAATCCTAAAAATAATCCCCAGCAGGGATAGCGAGAAAAAGCTTTTCGATATCGAGTCAGACCCTAATCAGACAATTACCGTCACAGGCAATATTGCAATGATTAAAAAGGGTGAGGAGGTTGATTTCCTGGGTGAGTGGAAAAATCACCCAAAATACGGCACGTTTCTTGATGTAAAGCAGTTTCACATCAACACTCCTACTTCAATCGAAGGCTTGGCACGATTTTTGTCAACGGATTATTTTAAAGGAATTGGCGAAAAAACAGCAAAAGCCTTAATTGACAAATTTGGGGAGAAACTACCTGAGATTATTGAAAATTCCCCTACTAAGCTTGCGTCGATAAAAGGCATTACTAAAGAGAAGGCAAAGGATATTCATGAGAGTTGGATGAAAGCAAAAAACATTCGCGATGAAATGATTGCATTGCAGGGTATTGGACTTAGTACAAGCACGGCGCAAAAGGTTATAACTGCGTATCCTGGTGAAGCTGTGAAAAAAATACGAGAAAATCCCTATCAGTTGGCACAGGATATTTGGGGTGTTGGTTTTGTAAAAGCGGATGAGATTGCTCGTACGATGGGATTTGAGGTTACCCATCCGTTTAGGATTCGGGCTGGGATTAGATTTACCCTCTACAAGGCCATAGACAACGGGCATATGTACCTACCTTACTCCGAGTTGGTAGATGGTGCAATGAAGATTTTGGGTGTAAACAAACCTGAGATTGAAACTCAGCTTAAAGCAATGATAGATAGTAAAGAGCTCATTTCTACACCAATGTCTAATTATAAGGCGATTTACTTAAGAAAGTATTACGAGGTTGAAAAGGAATTAGCAAGGAGATTGGGAGAGTTATCTGCGGGTGGGGTCATTTCTGAGCTGTCATTGCGAGGAGCGAAGCGACGTGGCAATCCATCCGCAGAAAACGCTGAGATTGCTTCTCCTGATGCTGGTGTTCCCAATGACGTGTCATCTGTCATCGCGAAGCAGTCACGCAGTGATCTGCTGTGGCGATCTAATGACAATAGAGATTACCGCGTCGAAAATCTTCGATTTCCTCCTCGTAATGACGGACAGAGTGGTGACAAAGAATCTCATCCGTCATTACGAGCAAAGCGAAGTGATCTCGATCTTAATAAAGACCTTGAAGAAATCGAAAAAGAGCGAGGCTTTTCACTTGACCCTAAACAAGAAGAAGCCGTAAGAATGGTCTTTAACAACAAGGTCTCGGTCCTTACTGGAGGTCCTGGAACTGGTAAAAG
Organism: bacterium; assembly: GCA_027002475.1. Classification (GTDB taxonomy): domain Bacteria; phylum Patescibacteriota; class 4484-211; order 4484-211; genus JALWZS01. Next base: position 20,977 of record JALWZS010000047.1, read on the forward strand.
CACAACAATCGACACCATCGTAAGGATTGCTCAAAAACACTCTCTATCTGTAGCTCTTACAGCACCAACCGGACGTGCAGCAAAGCGAATGGAAGAGGTTAGCTCGTATCCAGCCTACACAATTCATCGCTTACTACGCTTACAACCTGGCGAGATCGCTGCGTACAACGAGGATAATCCGTTGCTTTACGATGTGATTATAGTTGACGAGGCTTCAATGCTTGATTCATTCTTGGCACTGCACTTATTAAAAGCTATAAAGCCTGGGGCGCATTTGCTTTTGGTTGGAGACGCTGATCAGTTGCCGAGTGTTCAGGCTGGTAATGTTTTACACGACATTATTGAATCAGGGCGCTTTCCTGTTACCTCGCTTGATGTGATTTTTAGGCAAGCTAAAGAGAGTGCAATTATTCAAAATGCGCATAGGATTAAAAACGGGGTTTTCCCGCAGCTTCTCCCCCACCCTACGGATTTTTATCTATTTGAGATTGAAGATTTAGAAGATGTAGCAAATGAGATAGTTAGCCTTGTAACGACTCGACTTCCCAAGCAGTTTAAGCTGGACCCTAAAAAAGATATTCAGGTTATGGCGCCACTTTATAAAACAAAGTCTGGCGTTATTGAGTTAAATAAACTAATTCAGGCACAGTTAAATCCAAAATCGCATAAAAAAAATGAGGTTAAGTATGGATTTACAATCTTTCGTGAAGGCGATCGAGTTATGCAGTTAAAAAATAATTATGAAAAAGACGTGTACAACGGTGATGTTGGGATAATTGTTGGCATAGAAAACGGCGATAATATTAAACTTTTAGTTGAATTCCCGGATAAGCTTGCGCCAAAAGAATACAAAGATGACCAAGTACGAGAGTTGACTTTGGCGTATGCGGTAAGTGTTCATAAGTCACAAGGTAGTGAGTATCCGGCTGTAGTTATGCCAATTACGACTAGCCATTACATAATGCTGCAAAGAAACTTGCTTTATACCGCAGTAACTCGTGCAAAAAAGTTGGTCGTTTTGGTTGGGAGTAAGCGAGCGATCCACATTGCGTTAAACAACGACAAACCACAAAAAAGATATTCAGGATTAGCGAGGCAGATAGCGCAATATAACTAAGCTTTTTCCTCGGTGAGTTTTCGAAGCATGAGTTCTGGTTTGCCTAAATTTGATTCTTCACTGATATTTATCCCTAAGCTTGTAAGAAAATCCCAGATTTCTTTTTTGATTAGTGAGGCGTCTCTTTTGTCGTTTGCATCAAGATATTCGACTTCCATGTAAAGCCCTAAATCTTTAACGTCCTCGAGCACTATCTCGTATTTGTTGGTGATAAATGTATGTTTTGTATTTTCTATAGTGACAAGGACTTCTAATCCAAGTAGCTTGATTATTTTTAGCGTCGTGTCGAAGTCCCCAATAGATGTCTCAAACTCATCGGAATAAATCCATTGCTTATCGTCATCAAAGTAATCGATTTTGTATGTCATTGTAGCTTGACCGTTTTTGTTTCGGATCCTAAAAGCTCGCTCTAATCCCCCATCCTCGTTTCGCTGTAAGTCTTGGCGTTTAGGATCGTAAAAGTATATGTCTGTAACGGACTTTTCTCCGACTTTCTCGAATTGCTCCAAGATGCTCAAAACCTTGCCTTTTTCATCATTAACTTTTACTAGTATTTCAATCTCCCGCATTTTTAGTATTATACTGTGTGGGTTATGAGTGCGCATAAGGCAATTACTTTAGCAACAAGGAACAAACATAAGATAGAAAAGTTATCCTGGATAATTGAAGGGTACTTTGATGAGGTACAGGTCTTAGACGAGAATATCGGAGTCGATGAAACGGAAGGTTCTTTTGTAGGTAATGCACAAAAGAAGGCTTTAGAAGTTTCTCGAGTTTGTGGCACGTATGCTATTGCAACAGATGGTGGAGTACTAATTCCCTCTTTGGGTAGTCAGTGGAATGAGTTATTAACTAAGCGTTTCGCTGGTGAGGACGTTGACGATTTTACTCGAATCGAGACACTGCTTGAGTTAATGAAGGACAAACGGGGTGAAGAGCGACGTATTGAATGGCGTGAGGCAATAGCGCTTGCTTTTGATGGCAAGGTTTTATTTAGTGTTGAAGTAGAAGGAGACTGGGGGTTATTACAAACAGAGTACAGTCCATTGCAATACAAGGAAGGGATATGGGTGTGTACTTTATGGTCGTATCCACAATTTGGTGGTAAAAACTTTTTTGAGCTGTCTGATAAGGAAAGGGAATATGGTGAGGTGTCGTGGTGGAGATTACGCGAAAAAACACGCGAGTTTTTAGATAGTTATTTTAAAACGGGAGAAGTAACCGGTAACTAGTAACAATGCTAATTCATTTACGATTTTAGGTTTAAAGCATCGAAAAATTTAGCAAGTTCGTGCCAATTGCTTAGATTTTGTTTGTAGTATTTATGTAATTCTTCTTGTGGACTCAGATTTTGTGGTACAGAAAACCCGTCTCGAATGAGTATTTTGTCGATACTTGAGCCGACTGAATTATCATGAATTATTGTAGCGATTGTTCCTTTGAGGGGTAATGGAAACGTTTTTATATCTTTATCTGAAAATGCTAACGATAAAAACTCTATGATTTCTACTTCTCTATTGTCTTCACTTTCCATAAGCGCAAGTAATTTTTCCGCACTAAGCCATTTATTGATGTACTTAACGAAAGGTCCTGGGAAACCATTCAATGCAACTATATTGTATGTGACATCGCTTACAACTACTGGTTTTTGTGTGATTTTATAAGCGTACTTTGCAGAAAATTCACAAATCTCTTTACTCGATTCTGCTTGGATTTCTGGGGTTTCTATCTTTTGTTGGATTGGAGTAACACCATATTGTTGTAATACATCTTTGGCAATTGAAAACTTTGTATTGTTGGTTGTGTTTATGATGACTTCTGACATCTTATTAATTCTAGCATTAGGAAAATGTTGTAGCTATGCAAGATACAAAGTTAGTGCTTTGTTGCATGCTTGGATAAATGGTTTGTCGCGCTTGATTAATGTTTGGACTAGCTCATTTTCCTCGTTGGATTTAGCTTTATATTTTCGTATCTCTTGACCAAACTCTTTGCCGTTTTTGATGGCGTCAGCGACTTCTTTTGGTAATTTAAACTTATCCCCTATTCCTAAAAACTCCTTTTCATCTTTGGTACGTATCGCGCAAACACATACTAGAAGTAGATCATCTCCTTTACTTTCAAGTCCTGCTTCTAACCCGATGCCTAAATCCGCATCCTTGCACTTTTGGAGTGCGTTTTTGGCCCTATTGTGTGCTCCCTGGATAGTTTCGTCTTGGCTCATTGGTTGCTCGCTAATTCCTGAGCTTACGTCAAAAGGCTTTAATTCGTGTTTAACTCTTAACTCGTCAAATGCCTTTTTTACATGCGAAATCTTTTGGTTAGATAAAGTTCCTAGTGCAGCAACTATTTTTTTCATAGAAAAGGTTGTTTGTATTTTATACTAATAACTTGTCCCTTGTCTGACGATTTCAAGAAACCGAACCTCCTTATAACCAGAGCTTCCTTCAATTAAGGCTTCTTCTCCGTCTGGGACGTCTTTTAGTCTTTTATAAAAGTTGAAGTGCCCAAGGCTTGTTTTGGCAACTCCATTATCAATTGATATATCTTCTACCGTTAGTGTTGTTTTACGATTGCCAAAGTTATCTACCCACCATATATCGTGTGGAGCGTTTGGAATATCGTGTAGTTTTAATTCTGTAGTTTTAGGCATCCCGCCATCCCATATGAATTTTGCTAATCTTGGCATGTAATTAAGGCTTCTAAATTGTGTGTTTTTAATCATGGGTTCGTCTTCTTTGTGTATTATTTTGGCTTCAGTCAAGTAGTTTAAGGTAGCCACGAGATCAGTAACATGTACTTTTTCAATTAAGTTAAACTTTTTTAGAAGTGAAAAGGTGTAGCCGTCGATTGTCCCGACGATAAGGGTTTTGTCTACCCAACTGTATCCAAACGGAGTGCCGTTCTCCCACTTCTTGGCTTCACCGTCTCTGGGGGCAACATTAGCTAGTATTATTCCAGGGGTGTTGTATAAAGCATCTAGCGTGTCGATTATGTTACCTGATGCCGCAAGTGTATTGGTTATGCCAATAAAACTTATTGGGACGTTTGGAAATAGCGACGCCACTCTGACTATTTGTCGCGACTTAGCATTGTCATCTAAACAATCTGTAATTATTGTAATGCTTGTTGGTTGCGTATTTGCCATGATCAATAAAAAAGCCTCCGTTAGGAGGCCGTTTCTAACATAGATGCCAAGCCTCCCTACGAAGGACTTTGCATCATCATGTTTATACTATTTGCATGAGTCATTAGTGATGATTTTACTAAGGTGGCTATCAAGTGTAAAGAGTGTGTACGGTTCGATGTCTTTTTAGATTGTGCTTACAGGCGATTTAAGGGCTTACCTCTTAAATTAAATTACACTCTCCGGAAGCTTTTATCTCGGAGAGAAATCTTTGATTTCTCTGTAAGTTCCGGTCTGTCGTGCTTACTACAGCGCTTTAGTAAAGTGGAATGCCACGTTTTTTAAGTAGTACACCTTCGCTGAAGCTACGGTGCACACCCGACGAAGCTTTTATGTCGGAGAGAAATCCTGGATTTCTCTATAAGTTCCGCATCGCGGAACGTCTGGTGCCGAAGGAGGGACTCGAACCCTCACGAGCGTATAAGGCTCACTAGCTCCTGAAGCTAGCGCGTCTACCGGTTCCGCCACTTCGGCACGATGTATGTTAACTTACTGCTGCAGACGTTTATAATACACGTTTCCTACCCTCTGGTAGACTTCTACCTACGTAAAATGTACACATTTTACTAGAAAGAGAAACTGTGTTTCTCTACAGTTCCGCCACTTCGGCATGCCTATCACTTGTTAGATTATACATTGGGCTGGAGAGTTTGAGGGTTGGAGAGTTAAAGGGTTGGACTCAAGAGCGTCATTGCGAAGGAGTGAAACGACTGAAGCAATCTATCTATTCAGTAGAGATTGCCACGCTAACGCTCGCAATGACATAAGTGATGAGACGCTTTTCCCGTCATAGGCGGAATCACAATGGCAACTCAAGATGTTATGAGGTGAAAGTCATTAGAGTTTGTAATTTGGTGCTTGAAATTTGTTGGGTTTGAATACGTCCCCTACCCTAAATAAGACTTTAGAATGTATTGCTGTACCATTCTGTGGGAGTTGAAGTAGCTTCCGTTTAGCGCAATTGCTTGCTTTTGAATTTTTGTGAACTGTGCTTTGTTGTGATAATACATCGGTAAAATGACCTCGCGGAGTTTGAAATACAAATCGTCGCTATCGTCTGCATCAACATCCTCTTTTTCGTACCCATCAGGGCTTGGCTTTGGTCCAATAGACCAGCCTGTTGTTCCCTCGATGTAGCCTTCAATCCACCAACCATCAAGCACGCTAAGATGGGGAACTCCGTTTATTGCAGCTTTCATTCCGCTCGTGCCTGATGCTTCTAAAGGTCTTTTTGGGGTATTTAGCCAAACATCAACTCCAGGAATAATCTTTTTGGCTAAGTTGATGTCGTATCCTTCCAAAAACACAAACTTTATCCTGCTACTTAATTTGCCGTTAAGATTAAGAATTTCTTTTATTATGCTTTTGCCTACTTTGTCTTCTGGGTGTGCTTTACCTGCAAACACTATTTGTATTGGGAATCGTTTCGCTATGTAATTTAACTTTTCAAGGTCATAAAAGATTAAATCTGGTCTTTTGTATTTTGTAATTCTTCGTGCAAATCCAATCGTTATAGTTTTTTCGTCGAATTCGACTAGAGTATGGTCTTTAATGTATTTATTTAAAATCTTCTTATTTTGGCAATGCGCCTGTCTGATGCGGTAATCAGGGATATTTAGTGCGCTTCGAAGTGCAAACGGGTCATCGTACCAGCCAGGAATATATTCGTTAAATATTTCTTGAAAAGGCGGTGATGTCCAAAATGTATGGTGAACCCCATTAGTTATTGCACTAATAGTATGGTGAGGGAACATCTTTCGTGACACGGCTGCATGCTCTTTAGCTACTCCATTAACTTTATTACTCATTGAAAGGGCTAATTTTGTCATATTGAGTTTCCCGTCATCGTCAAATGCATTAGGGATAGTTTTTAATAAGTCATAGCCTTCCAGATTGTCTTCTAATATTCCGGGGTCGAACGTGTCATGCCCTGCTGGAACTGGTGTATGGGTCGTAAATACGCATTTTGAGCGGACATATTCATAGGGATCTTCTATTGCCGTATTTGACCTAACTCTGTCTAAAAATTCTAGTGTCAAAAAAGCAGAATGCCCTTCATTAAGGTGATATACAGTGGGTTTATAGCCAACTGCTTCGAGAGCTTTGTACCCCCCTACTCCAAGCACTACTTCTTGGAGTAATCTTAAAACTTTGTTTACAGGGTATAAACGCTGTGTGATTTTTCTAAGTTGTGCGTCGTTTTTGTCGTAATCTGTGTCTAAAAATAAGATTGGAACTTTGCCGCCATGAATTCCAGTAACGGTATATCGCCAAATTCGTACAAAAATATTGTACTTACCTGTTTGGATTGTGATTTCTTGGGGCAAGCGATCGAGATATCTATCAAAAGGCCAGCGTTCAAACGACTCGATTTGTCCTTTTTCTTCATTGATTGTTTGGTTAAAGTAGCCGTCTTCACTAAGTAAAGTAACTCCAACTGCAGGGATACCAAGGTCTGCCATGGAGCGAAGTGTATCGCCAGCAAGTACGCCAAGTCCGCCGGCATAAGTTGGTATTTGTGGGTCTATGCCTATTTCCATTGAGAAATAAGCAACAAGATTTTCTCCGTCTTTAAGTCTTAACATTGGGCAGCTATTACACCCTCATCTTAACAAAATGGAAGGATAGTTAAAAGAGGAAAGTGGTACTCCTCGGAGGGTGCGTTAAGTGTTTGGGGTTTGGTACTGCCTCACACTCTACGAAGCTTTAGCGAAGTGGAGTGCCACGTGAAATTTACCGTTCTGGTAATTAACGTCGTCAATACGTTTGGATTTATTTTACAAATTCATCACGTGTTGGTACCCCATAGTGCGAAGTGCTCGAACTATTGCCAATACCTTACCAAGTTTTGGTATTTAGGTTTTAATAGAAAGTTCTTCTAAAAAGCAAAACCCCCCAAATCTTGTAGATCTGAGGGGGCATCTTGGTGGCTAGAATGGAGGCTTGTTTAGATTGGGGATCAACACCCTATCTAACAATCCAACGTCTTGCCCGAATTGACGAAAGACGGTTTCCCTGGGAGCATGCATAAGTGCTAGAGTAGCGAGGTAGTAACTGAGTCCGCTGCCACTCCCTGGCGCATATGCATAATAGAAGCCATTTTGGTATTGTCCCGGTCCTAGTGATGCAAGGAGATTAACTGCTAGCATCACATCAGAATAATTTACTGGACCGAGCGTGCGGAACTGTACACCACCAGAGTCACCTACATGCACGGTGGAGTCGCCGCTCGATTTGATAACGGCTCCTATATCCCCGATTCCGTATACGGCAAGGAACACGTCGGGATATCCCTCTCGCAACCGTGCATATAGCTTTTGGGGATTGTCACTGTACCCATACATTTCATTGACCACATCTTTGCTACGCGTAAAAATATATAGAGCACTCCCGACGGGACTGACTTTCGGACTTAAGATTAGCAAATAGTAACTATCTGGTCCGAAGTTCCACTCAACCAGCTTAAGTGCACCATTTCCGATGAAACGGGTATTGGGTTGGCGCCCAAAGGCGTTCCCATAGGTAAACACAACATTACCCCACTCTTTGCCTTTTTCGTATAGAGTGAGGCCTGTCTGGCGTCCGATTACCTCACGTCCGGAGTCAAGGTCGACCACCCGAAAGTCTGGAGATACATCCTGTTTGTCAAGGGAACGAACTGCAGCTTTGAGAACGTCACGCACTTGATTAGCAGGGGTACCTGCGGATTCCCAGAAACCCCAGGTCTGATACTTGTTAGGAAGTGTTTTGTCAAGACTTGATGCTTTCCAAATAGCATATCCACCAAATGCGAGTTCTCGTTTACCTGGCCCCCATTTTTCGGCGTACTGCATTTGTGTTAATCGCATCACACCATTTTGATTTTCGTAAATTAGGTAGACATTGCTTCGATCCACTGTGTACCCAAATTTTTGTGGCGTGAGTTGAAAGAGACTTGCTTCCTCGAAGCGTAGATCAATGAGACCGCTGACTAACGTTCCTGTCGGTGAGTAGTAGTTAACGAGCGTTAACTCAGCTTTGTCCCATGAACCCCATACTGTTGAGAGCATAGTACCTGTAGGACCATCGTTGCGCCTGATAACTTCGGTTGCTGTTTTGCCTGCGTACTTCCCGTTTTCACGATAAGACACGTTAAGCTGTGGTGAAGTAATTGACATGATCTGCCCATCGCCCACCTTCAGCTGCTGAATATTCATAACGTTAGCGGCATCAATTGGCGGTGGTGCTGGGACGAAACCTGTCGTGGAGGCACAACCTGTGAGAACGATGGCGATAAGTAAAATGCTAATCACAAGTACCTTTTTCATGTTTCCTCTCCTTGTAGAGTAAATGTGCGAGGCAGGGTTTGCCTGCCGTAAAGGATTGTAAGTGGGGTAATCGTACTATGGGACGCTAATTGTGTCAATGCTCAGAATGTTTTTGAAAATATTGCGGAGGTGGTGTTTACGGCTCTGTGAAGCATTCAAAATACTGTTGGTACTCCATAGTGCGAAGTGTTAGAACTACGGCTATCGCCACAGTAAGTTTCGGTATTTAGCTTTTAATGGAGAGCTCCCCTAAAAAGCAAAAAGCCCCGAGTCTAAAGACACGAGGCTTTTTTTGCGTGTTCAGTACCGCTCAAGGCTGGTAAGCTCAAAGGCTTTCCAGTCGGCCCTGGCGGGGATTCAGTTGTAAATTAGTAGTATCTCTTTTCTGGCAGATCGCCCATTCGCCGTTCGGGGCAGATGGCAGCGATCAAATCGAGAGTGTGAATGTCACCATCTCGCTCACCGTAAAGAAAGCTGGAGGTCTGGTCACCACCTCCAAGGTCTAGCACTATACGCCAGGTATTCTGCGTATAGTTGTCCTCGACCATTACTACAGTGTTGCCTGAATGCGATGCGTAGTACCAATTTGGGACCCAGAAGTACGGATTCCCCATGGCATCGCGCAATTCGCGACGAATGATCAACGCGGGCCCCTGGAACTTCAGTAATCCAGGGTTTTCATACCCGAAGTCACGTTCGGGCCGCAGTCCATTGGCTCTTTCGACTAGTGGAGCGATTTGTGTCCACTCGTCGATTTTGGTTTCAGTGACTGCTGTAGAAAAACCAGCAGCGAAATCTGAGCCAAAAAGATTTAGTACCCGCGAAAGTGTTTGCAGGAACAGACCACGTTCCTGCATGGAGTTGAATTGCCATACAACGGTGTTCATCTTTGTCTCCTTGTTCAGAACCACCCAACCCTGAGGCTGGTTCTCCAATTCAACAGTAAACCATTCTGACTGTTGACCAACTTGGAGACGAACTTTAACAGTTCGGTGGTTGTCGATAATTTCTCCGGGTTTCACCTTCCGGATCTTCCCGAAGTGCCCATGCTTCTTCATCGCGATCGTTTGGGCGTATTCGATCGCAACTGAGATTGAGTCTACGAAATACACTTCGTTGCTCATATCGCTCTCCTTCGCGGGATAGCGCCCGCAGAAAGCTACCGCATAACGGGTAGCTACTTAATCACAACTTCAATGATCAAATAGCCACCCGCTAATAACAACTGAATCAATTTTAAAGTCCTTTTCTTTGGCTATATCAGCGCCAAATGATGCGGTAATTATACTATAGGATGTGTGGTGTGTCAATGCTCAGAATGTTTTTGAAAATATTGCGGAGGTGGTGTTTACGGCTCTGTGAAGCATTCAAAATACTGTTGGTACCCCCGGCAGGGCTCGAACCTGCAACCTTTGGTTCCGAAGACCAACGCTCTATCCAATTGAGCTACGAGGGCTAGTAAGGGTAATTATACATTAGTTGGAGAGTTTAAGAGTTGGACGCCCCGCCATCGGCGGGGCTTACGGGAGAAGCTTCGCTTCTCCATTGGCTTTGGGCGGCTTTTCGTCATTGCGAAGGAGTGAAATGACTGAAGCAATCTAAGACTGCCGCGTTCGTTCCTCACTCGCAGTGACGATTTGAATGTCATTGCGAGCGGTAGCGAAGCAATCTACCAACAGTAGAGATTACCGTGTCGTAAAGCTTCGTTTCCCCAATGGGTTCGGATAATTATTCGTCACTGCGAGGAACATAGTGACGTGGCAGTCTCTAGTTATGGATTGCTTCTCCCGCCTACGACGGGCTCGCAATGACGTCTTTTTGGGCAAAATAAAAGCCCCGGTGCTGTGCACCGAGGCTTGAAAAAGTCGTTTTGGCGATTTCCCGCTTACGCTCTGGAAGAGGTAAGCGGCTGCAGAATTTTTTACTCGGATTACTGCAGCTTCCGAGCCGGCGAGATTACTCGCCGGAGGTCGGCATTTCCCGCAACTCGATGGCCGTAACGGCCCGCGAGTGCGGGAAGACAAGGGCGAACCCGCTCCCAATGGGATCAATGCCCTCGGGGAGCGAGTCCGCTAGCACCCGGACGGTCACGCGCGTGCCCCATTCTTCGGGGACAAACCGTGAAGACCGCGCGATACCACGCTCGTCCGTGACGACCGTGTCGAAAACCTGGCCATTGATCAGGAATTCGACCGTGACGCCGACGAAAACGGTGTCGCCGCGGGTCCAGCCGGTGAG
>JALWZS010000048.1:0-21402 GCA_027002475.1 bacterium
GGAACAACTTGTACAGATGGAACATGTTCAGGAAGTTCAGGCTCTGATGGTCGCATTGTAATCAACTACAGCGGTGGCACGGGCACAATAATGTCGCCTGAAATAGATTTCGATTGGAATATAAATGAGACTAGTTGGGGAGAGGTTAGCTTTGCTACGACCGAGACAAGTGGAGATGTTAAGCTTCGAATTTACTACAGCTTAACATCTGCGTGTGACACTATTGTTCCAGATTCCGCTCTTACTGGTAATTCATCGGGGTTTGACGTTTCTAGTTCACCGATAGATATATCGGGATTAAGTACAACTACGTATAACAAAATCTGTTTGCAGGCAACGCTTATAGACTCTGGTGGTTCGCCAACGCTTGACGAGTGGTCTGTTTCGTGGGGAGGCTCTCCTGTTACCAAGCAACTGCATTACAGGTGGCGAGATGATAGTACAGATTTAAACTCTTCCGGTGGATGGTTGGCTAATGAGGACACTGACTTGTCAACAACTATTACTAGAGAAACAACTTATAGATTGCGTGTGGAGGTAGCAAATACTGGAGTTGAAGCGCAAGCATCTGCAAAAACATACGAGTTACAGTTTGGGGATATGACGTCTGAGGGCGTGTCTTCGTGCAGTGCTGTTTCTAGTTGGACTGGGATCGAAGATGTAACCGACGATTTTGCCATGTCAGGAAGTTCATATATTGACCCCAACGGAGAGGCTACGACATCGGGGCTGTTGGCAAATACTGAAGGTTACACAAGAAGCAATGGGGTTGGGCTTGATACTTCGGATACGTCATCGTCTATTGGTCCTCTCTCGGCGCTTAGTTACACTGAGCTTGAGTATTCTATTAAGGCAACGGATGATGCAATTACTGGGCATACATACTGCTTTAGGTTGTTTGATACCTCTAGTGGTACGTCTCTAGATGCCTACAACGTTTACCCACAACTTAGATTAGACTACACCACTGTTCCCAATAGCATCCTGGAATGGGGAAGTGTAGCCAATGTTAGTGATTCTACATGGACTACAATTAACTTTAATGGTACTTACGCAAACCCTGTTTTTGTTTGTACACCGCACTACTATAACAATATTGGGAGTGAACCTGATGGCGATGCTGATGCATTTGTTTGTAGAGTTAATAATTTGGATTCAACTCATGCGCAAATACGGTTGCAACAGCCTGGAGGAGCGAGTCTTGGTGCGACTGAAACCGTTTATTGGGTTGTAGCAGAGGCTGGAGTTTATGATTATCCTGATATTAAATTTGAGGCATTTACTTATTTATCGACTAATACATACAGCAAAGCAGTAGGTTATGCAGGAGACGCCCAAAGTTACTCGCAAACTTACACGAATCCAATAGTGATAGGACAGGTTCAAACATACAACGATGCAAACTGGTCGGTCTTTTTCTCCCATGGTGCAACGACGAACTCGCCTCCAGACTCCACAAATCTTTATACGGGTAAGCACATAGGCGAAGACACGACAACAGCAAGAAATAATGAGACCTTGGGTGTAATTGTTTTTGAGCAAAAGCATGGAACTTTAGATAGCGTAGGGTTTGAAGCTGCAATGGGTGGGGCCACTATAGACAGGATTGATGATGCGCCCCCACAAACATATTCCTTCTTGGCACCATTTGCTACCACGCCATCTGTTGCTGTAACGTCTGTTGCTGGAATTAATGGTCAAGACGGTCCGAAGTCGGTGTTGTATGGTGCTAACCCACTATCTACAACGAACATAAATCTTACAATTATGGATGATGAAATTGGTGATGCAGAACAAACGGGAATTCCGGAGCGTGTACCGTACATTGTCTTTGCAAATTCTGGTCATTACACGCCGGAGCCTTTGTCTTTAGATCAAACAACCTTTAGGTTTTTTGCTAACGCCGATTCTGTTCAGCCGGGAAGTGCAATGGGCTCTGAAAATACTCTTATTACAGGAGTTGCAAACGCAGACATTCTTCGACTTAGAATTGCATTGCAAGCAGGAATGACAAATGAGATTGCAAATCATCGTTCGTATAAATTGCAGTATGGCGTAGGGCAGGATTGCTCTAGTATTGGGACTTGGACAGATGTGGATACACTTTCAGGGACAGCGGCGTGGCGTGGTTACGCGAATGCGAGCCCTTCAGATGGAGCAACTATCTCTTCGTCGTTATTAAATTCTAGCGCGAACTCCTTGGAGTCGTACGAAGAAGAAAATAACTCGGTAAACAATCCCAACCAGATAATAGATGGTGCTAGAGGTGAGTGGGATTGGGTGTTGCAGCAAAATAATGCTTCTAGCTCAACATACTATTGCTTTAGAATGGCAACCAGTCGTGGAGGGGCATTGCATTACTCGCGTTACGCTCAGGTTAAAACCGATGGGGTAGCGCCTACAGTTAGTAATGTTACGGTAAATGGTGGGGCAGATATTTCGTTAACTGAGGCTACTACAACTACGGTTAATTGGACTGCGACAGTAACAGACTTGGATGGCTATAACGATATAACGGCTGTTACCGGCAAGCTGTATAGATCTGGCGTTACTGGCGCACAGGCATGTACTAATAACGATAGTAACTGTTATGAAGATGCCTCGTGCACCTTATCGTCTTGTTCTGGCAATAGTTGTACTGCAACATGTACGGCTAACTTACAATTTTTTGCTGACCCTACAGATTCGGGTAGTACTTATGCAAGTGAGTATTGGAGGGGGTGGATTGAGGCAACGGATAGCGATGGTAAGACTGGAGAGGACTTTAGTAGCGTAGGCACTCCAGACCTTACAACTTTGCGTGCTTTAAATACAGACTCTTCAATTGGTTATGGTTCGCTTCTTGCTGGAGATGACACTGGATCGGTTAATCAAACGACTACCATAACTAACACTGGTAACGTTTCAATCGATGTTTTGGTTTCAGGAACAGACATGTGTACAGATTATCCGGTTTGTTCGGGTAGCTCTTTTGCAGTCACGTATCAGCAATATTCAACTGCCACCTTTAGTTATGGAAGCGGCACTGCCCTTACAGATTCGCCTGTACAGATTGACTTAAGTATTGCAAAGCCTTCAGCATCTCCGTCAAATTCATCAAGTCAGCTATATTGGGGGATAGGTATTCCAAGTATTCAACCGGTCGGTGTTTATTCTGGGGACGTTGAGATTTCCGCGACAGATGACACTTAAAAAAGGGGTTTACAATTTAAACCTTTTTAGATAGTCTATATCTAGTGAAGTCAGCTAGAAAATATGAAAAGATGAGGTTTATTAAAAGGCATTTTGCCTTGTTTTCTTTTTTTAGTGTGGTTGGATTAGTGATTGTGGGGTATGCGATTGCAGACTCTGTCTCAACTACAGTTACCGTTGGAAACTCTGCTCCTTCTTTTAGTGCAGGACCTGCTGAAAATCCTGTGAGTGATGCTACAACTCCAACAAACGCTGGAAGCGATGTCACCTTTGAAGCAACGGCAACAGACCCTAACTCAGACAATTATTACTTAGCAATTTGTAAGACTAATGCAGTTACCGCCAATAATGGTGGGGCTCCAACTTGTGATGGCGGAAGTTGGTGTATCTCTTCTGTAGCAAGTTCTGGTTCTCAAGCCTCTTGTAGTTATACGACAACAAGCAGCGATTCCGAGAGCAACGATTGGTACGCATTTGTTTGTGATGGTCCTACATCTGATGCAAAATGTTCTGCTGTTAGCCAAGCTAGTGGTTCTAGTGGCTCTCCATTCAAGGTTAACCATGCGCCAGTATTTAATTCAATCAGTAATAATGGTCCACAGGATCCCGGCTCTAGCATAACTTGGAGTACAGATACATCTACTCTTGATAATGACACAGATACTACAAGCGATACAGTTAAGTTGGTTGTTTGTAAAACAGCTGGTATTACAAACGGTGATTGTGATGGCGGCGCGTCAGATCGTTGGTGTGCTAGTTCACTTGTAGCAAATAATCCAAGTTGTTCTTACACATTGCCAACGCCTACGGATGATACTACTTATGATGCGTATGCTTATATTGTTGATAACCACAACTTTGGTGCAACGGGTGCTAACCAAGGAACAAATAGTAGTTACGGAGTAAATAATGTAGGTTTGGTTGTAAGTGCGGTCACAGTTAATGGTGGTTCAGATATAACTTTAACTGAAGGTACTACTACAAATGTGGTTCTTGGAGCAACTGTTACAGACAATAATGGGTGCACGGATATCGCTACCGTGAAAGGGTATCTTTACCGATCTGGTATAGGATATGCAAGCTGTAATAATGCTGGGTCGGCTGATGATAATAATTGTTACCCTGAAATAAGCTGCTCTGTTGTCTCTTCTGGTAATACTTGTGATGGTGCTAGTGATGCTAGCGCGGACTATGAATGTACTGTTGCAATGCAATATTTTGCTGACCCAACTGTAACTAACACCTTATACCCAACAGAGAACTGGTTAGATACTATTTATGGTGAAGACGATGATGCAGCTAGCTCTTCTGCCGAGGTTTCTAGTGGTGTTGAGATGAACACCACTGTTGCTCTTGATGTGACGAGCAGTATTGATTATGGACTACTTGAGGTTGGTGGTAAAAACGATCCTTTGGATAAGATTACCACTGTTACAGCAACTGGTAATGTAGGGCTTGACGAGGAACTCTCTGGTACGGATATGACTGGTCCTGCAACGATTACTGTTGATAATGAGAGATATGCATTAGCTAGCGGCACAGCTTACGCATCTGCAACCTCGCTTACGACAACAGCCACTGAAGAAGAGCTTAACTGTCCGAAAACGACGTCTGCGGCAAGTCCCGCGACAAAAAATACTTGGTGGGGTATACAAATTCCTGTAGGGGCAGTTCCGGGAGTGTACTCTGGAACGAATACAGTAACTGCAGTACTAGGAGAGATAGCAAACTGGTAATATGAACGTTGTGAAAAGACTAAAAAACATACTTGCACTAAGCGTGGTTATGATACTTGGTGCGTTTGTTATGAATAACGCTTCTGTATATGCAGGTTTAGGTATTTCTCCAGGAGGAATCTTCAACGACCACTTAAAGCCAGGCGCTCATTTAGAAGAGGATATTATCATTTCACGTTCAGATCCTACAGAAGACTTGGTGGCAACGATTGAACCTGATTTAGGGGAAATGAACGACTGGTTCAAGTTTGAACCAGGACGCACTTTTGTGTTGCCTAAAGGTGAGCAACAAGTAAAGGTTAAGGCGATTGTTGATGTTCCTGAGGATGTCGAATTTAAAGACTATACAGGTTATATTCGAGTTAAAGCCCAACCCATGAAGCAACCCTCTGGTGTATCTATCGTAAAAGGAGCAAGACTTGAAATTGCAATTGCTACTACCGAGTTTGATGTGAGTCAGCTTATTGTTCGAAGTGTTGATGCGAATACTCCACACGTGGGTGAGCCTTTAGAGCTTAGTATGCTGATTGAGAACTCGGGTAATACAGATCTTGCGCCAAGTAAGATAACTATCGATTTTACGGATCTACATGATAAGCCGGTTGATTCCATAATAGAGTCAGATATAGACAAGGTACCTGCGTATGAGACTAAAACAGTTACAACAAAGATTCTTGCGGATCTGCCTGCGGGAGAATATTTTGCTAACGTTAAGGTATGGTTAGGCGATAAACTACTAAGAGAAGAAAAGATAGTCGTTAACGTATTAAAACCTGAGCTTAACCAAAACGCTACAGCTCAAGGCAGTGTTTCTAAGTTTGAAAATAGGTGTGACTCTCAGGGGGTACTGGCAGGGCTTGCAAATAACAAACCGTTTGCAATGCTCCTGATTGCAGTTCTAGTTGGGATTGTACTTATTGGTTGGCTTGATGATAGGAAGAAAACTCAAGGAAAAATCGAAGATAAGGCAAAGGCTACTGGGTTTAACTCAATAACATACTCCGTTGCGGGAACGTTGATTGTTTTGGCTGTAGTCTTACTCGCGTTAATTGCTAAAAATGGGGTTCCATTAGGAAGCGGAAGCATGGATTGCACAGATGAGCTAACAACAATTATTGTTAAGCCTGCACAGCAAGAAGAGTTCGCAGTAACCAATACTCAAGAAACTCCAGAGGTGCTTGGTGCTAAAACTGAGGTAAGTGAAGTAGCGCCAGAAGTCACACAGGTTCCAACAAATGTTAAGCCGTTAGTGGTTAAGGCGCCTGAAAACGCTAAAGCTACCTATAAAGTGTATGCGCAGCCAGATATAAATTCGGAAGTGTTGTTAGAGGTAACAGCTGGTACTAAGTTTAGCGTTGTTGATGAAACAGATGATTGGTATCAAATTAGACTAGAAAACGGTAGTTTAGCTTGGTTGCCAAAAGCAAGTGTCGCTCAAGTTAGTCAGAACTAGCTAACATTTGTTCTACAACTTTTTTACCCATTTCGATAGAGTAGTTTGTTCCTCGATCCCATGGATAAACTTGTGCCATTGTCGCTAAAAATAGTCCTGTTATTGGTGTTTTTAAGGGTAGTATCTTTTCTTGATGGTTTAGCTTTGGGATTGGTTGAGCGTAGTTACTCTTAAATAGATAAGAGTCGATTATTGATTCATTGCTAAATAGTGGATTAATCTTTTTGATGTATGGAGTGAACATTTCTATGAGTTCCTCTTTGCTTTTTTGCATATTGGGGTGGTCTTTTTCTAGGTAGTCGCCTATGTAGATGATACGCTCACCTGCGTACTTTTCTTTTGGCATAAAGTTTGTATGTTCAACCACTGCCAAAAACGGCCAGTTAATATCATTAACCGAAAGCCAGTATGTATCATCTAGTATTGGATGGTGTAATCTTAAAACGATAACTAAAGCGCCAACGCCTTCGTGGCTTTTAAGTTTCTCCTTGTAGTCTTCTGGAATACCTTTTAGCATAAATGGAAGTGTGTTGGGCGGGGTTGTAACTATCACCTTTTCAACATCTAACTCTTCTTGGGTGCCGCTTGTTTCGTGTCTAATGCTAAACTGGTTTGTGTCTTTTTTAGTTATTTCTTGCACGCTACTTTTTAGCTTGATGTCTGCCCCTAGTTTTTTACTTGCATCTGCAATATCTTGCAAGAACGCACTAAAGCCGCCTTGGTAATAAACAAGGCTTGACGTGCGCTTATAAACCCTTGCCCAGAACCAACGCATATTTACCTCTTTGTATTTATCTGCAAACTTTCCAACTAACAGGGGTTTCCAGATAAGTTCGTATGCTTTTTTGCTTGAGTGTTTACGTAAATATTCATCTGCAGTAATATTTTCAAACTTCTTACTTGAGTTCATATCAAAACGGTATTTGAGTTGGGCTAGTGTAAGTCCAGTTTTTACTCTATCAACCAGGGATAAATGGGGGAATTTAAGTAAAGCTAGGGCAGAGTCTAATGGATACGTTTTATCTTTGTATAAGATGTGGGATTGTGGATGTTTTTTTATAAACTTATCTGCTACACCTAACTCTTCACCCAGCTTGAAGACAAATGCGTCGTTAGTAAACCAGTGGTGATAGTACTGTTCTAAATCCCATTCCCAATTTTCTGGTGGATTAGGAATAGCGTTTTTTATCCCACCAGCAAGTCCTCCCAAGTAGCTTTCCTTTTCTAAAACAATTGCTTGGTGACCTGCTTTTTGTAAATAGTAAGCAGCGGTTATTCCGGTAAATCCTCCGCCAATAATTCCAACCTTCATAAAAGTATTATATGGGTTTTATTAATACTTGGGAAGCTAATGGCCTTAATTAACATAAGCTGTTAGGTCTCGTTAGAGAGAGACAATTGAGTATTAAAGGCTCGTCACTGCGAGGTAATCACGTAGTGATTTAACGTGGCAGTCCCTAACGATAGATTGCTTCTCCCGCCAATAGCGGGATCGTAATGACGTATGATAAAAGTGCATGCTTTCTCTTTTCTGCATAGAAACATATATAATACCCTTATGCAAAATTTAGACTCTTTTGAGACGCCAATGATGCGTCAATATGCCAACATAAAAAAACAATACCAAGACGCTATCTTGTTTTTTAGGCTGGGGGACTTTTACGAGATGTTTCTTGATGATGCAAAACTAGCATCTGAGATTTTAGGAATTACATTAACTGCTCGCAATAAAGGTAAAGACGGAAAGATCCCTATGTGTGGAGTGCCATATCACGCGGCTGAGTCCTACATTCAAAAGCTGGTTAGAAACGGGCATAAAGTTGCAATTTGTGAGCAGATAACTACTCCTCAAAAAGGCAAAGATATTGTTGAGCGTGAAGTTATTCGAGTTGTAACTCCAAGCACTGTTCTTTCTGAAAACGATGAGCTTTCAACAAATAATGACTATTTAATGACATTTAGTTTGGTAAAAAAGACGATTGGATACGCTTTAGTTTCGGTTAAAAGTGGTGACGTATTAGTTTTAAGTGAGCGATTACCAGATTTGTCTGTTGAAACAATATTAAAGCATTTACAGGACAAGATAAACCGATTTAAACCTGTTGAGCTTTTAGTGCTACCAATACTTTATGATGATCCGAACTCTGTTCGAGCGTTATTCTTAGCTGGAGTTAATCCGTTTAGGTTTGAACCGTCTATTAAAACATCAAGGGAGGCTAAAGATTTTATTAAAGAATACTACGATGTCGACACCTTAGAAGGATTTGGATTAGAAGGTAAAGATAGTATCTTGCTTGCTTTGGCGAATGCTCTTAATTACATCTCTTCGACACAGCAAAGCTCTTTTTCATTTCTTAAATATCCTAAGCTTGTCGTTGAGGAAGGTGTTATGTACTTACCAAGCCAAACAATCCGAAATCTTGAGCTTTTTTATAGCATGCGACGAGGTGACTCTAAAGTCTCATTGTACTCTGTACTAAATAACACCTACACCCCAATGGGGGGAAGATTACTGCGTGGGTGGTTGCTGCGCCCGTTAAATAATAAAGAAGAGATTAATAGTCGCTACGATGTAGTTTCTTTTTTTGTAGACGACAGAACTTTAAGCGACAAGCTCTCACATATTTTGTCTGAGACTACTGACATTGAGCGAAGTCTTGGAAGACTTGCGTTAAAAGTAGGGAACGCAAGAGACTTAGTGGCACTAGGAGTTAATTTACAAAACGCGCTTAAGGTAAAAGAGTTGCTTCCCGATAATGTACCGACTTTACTTGTTAAAAGCCTTGAAAAGATTTCATGGGATACAGTTAGCCAAGTTGCTGACTTGGTATTAAGTGCTATCAAAGATGAGCCTGCGGCGACTTTGCGTGAAGGTGGAATTATTCGTGATGGATACGATCCTAAGCTAGATGAATTAAGAGCAATTGCTAAAGGTGGGAAGGAATGGTTGGAAAAACTAGAACAAACTGAGCGAGAAAAAACTGGCATTGCCTCTCTTAAAGTTGGGTTTAATAAAGTATTTGGTTATTATATCGAGGTTTCTAAGGCTAATACCGACAAGGTACCAGATTATTATGTGCGCAAGCAAACGCTAACTAACGCAGAACGGTACATAATAGACGAACTCAAAAAACATGAAGAAACAGTTCTTCGCGCGCAGGAACAAGTTAATGCGTTAGAGTTTGAGCTTTTTAATAAGATAGTAGATCAAGTAGTACAAGAAAGTTTAAGTATCCAGTTTGTTTCCGAGTTAACTGCACTTGTTGATGTACTGCTAGGATTTGCAAGCCTTGCTGTTTCTAATAATTACATAAGACCCGAAGTGGTTGATGAACATATTTTTGAAGTTGAGGCCGGAAGACATCCAATTGTAGAGCTAATAATGAGTGAGCAGTTTGTTCCTAACGATATAAATCTTTTTGAAGATGAGCGAATGATGATTATTACTGGGGCTAACATGGCTGGAAAGAGCACATATATTCGCCAAGCCGCTTTGCTTGCAATCATGGCCCAAATTGGAGCGTTTGTTCCTGCAAACAAAATGAGGTTTGGACTTTTCGACAAAATATTAACAAGGATCGGAGCAATGGATGATTTGGCATCAGGCATGTCGACTTTTATGGTTGAAATGGTAGAAACTGCCAACATTCTTAACATAGCAACTGATAGAAGTCTAATTATTCTGGATGAGATCGGACGAGGAACCAGCACGTTTGATGGACTTTCAATTGCGTGGTCTGTGTCGGAACATTTACTTACAAAAACTAAAGCATTTATTATGTTTGCAACGCACTATCATGAACTAACAGAACTTTCTAACACGTATGAACATGTCGATAATTATCACATGTCTGTAGCTGAAAGGGATGATGGAATAATATTTTTATACCGAGTAACCACAGGGAAAGCTAGTCAAAGTTATGGAATTGAGGTGGCAAAGAGAGCGGGGTTACCTAAATCTGTTACAAAAAGAGCTAGCGAAATTCTTCACAACTTAACCTCTCAATCACGAGCTATTTCACCAATTAGTGGGAAACAGTTGGATTTATTTAGTGAATTCGTTTCCAAAAAGGATTGAAAAAATAGTCATTCTAGTGTAACTTAAAAGTAATATGCCCCACACCCAAATTAACCTTTTGCCAGAAGGCAAGGTAGCAAAGATAACAAGTAATCCCATTTTGACTTGGTACAGCAAGATTGGTATGTATGTTCTTCTTGTTATTTATGTTTTAGCTGTGGGGGGATTGGTGTATCGTTGGTACTTTGATCAGCAACTAGCTGATGTTAATGCAGAAATAAAAGATAAGGTCGAGCAAGTATCAGAAAAAAGCGACTTTATTAAAAACTACGTCTCTTTACAAAAAACCTTTGCCGCTTTGCAGTCTGTTGATGACCTAGATAAGATTCCAATGGCTGATTATCTGCGGTTTATAAAGTCAACGATACCTGAACCGATTAGTATTGATAGTGTCAGCTTGTCAGGAGTAACGCTTAATATTAGTGCTGTCTCTACGGATTACGGAGCAATTAACCAGTGGTATCGTTTTTTTGAAACCAGCCGTTTACTTATCGCAGATTCTAAATATGTGGATTCGTTGGATAAGAGTGAACTCCCAGATGAGCTTCGTGTAGATATAGCAAATAAGGGGTTTGAGCTAGACCCTAACGCAGAGGTTAAATCGATTGAACCAAACAGATGGGAGATTGCAGACTCTAGACACAAATTTGCTTTAAAACTAGAAGATGATGGGATAAATGTCTCCATTGATCCACCGCTATTTAAGTCGATTCAATTAAATAGAGTTGAAAGGAACTTAGATGACGAAGAAAACGCAGGTTTGATTAAGTTCGATTTTAGTATATCGATGTAACATGCATTTGCTAAATAACCTACCGATACTAAAAGACAGAAAAATGAGACAGTACCTAGAAGTAACTATGGTGGTGCTGTGGTCTGTTTTCTTGTTGTGGTATGGGTTATTTAATTCTATTGCAAGTGCTAACGAGTCAAAGGCCACTACGCGTCAGGCAACGGCGACGCTTGAAAAGTTAAACAATAAGCTAGATGCAATCGCTAAGGCTAAAGAATTACAAGAGAAGTACAGTGAGCTTGCATTATTGTCTGAAGATAGCTTGCCCAGTTCTCCAAAGATTGTAACGTTTGTTAATTCAATTGCTCTTCTTGTAAATAATTCTAACCTTGTTTTAACAAAGCTTGACTATCAAGGAGTAAAATCAGACGGAGAGAAGTCGGGCGCTGTTAAAATGGGATTTGGGTTAGAAGCTAAAGGAGAGTACTCTGATATTGAGCGTTTCGTAAGCAGTTTAGAGCGTTTACCAAGGATTGTACATGTTGTCAGCGTATCTATGTCTCCAGTAAGGACCGTAGCAACAGAAACCGGTACTGAACAAGAAGCTACTAACAGTAACCAATTATCGGTTAATATCTCGGCAGAATTTTTCTATAGAAATGAGTAAGAAACTAATATTTATACTAACAGTAACTGCGCTTTTTATTGTAGCCGCTTTGGCTTTTGAGTTTATGCATAGAAAAGCTGACGTAGAGCCTGTTGAAGTAAATAGTAAAGTGCTTGCGCCATTTGATCCAACGCTAAATGTAAATTTTGCAGATGATTTAAAAGCACGACAGGAAAATGAATCTGGACCTGATTTAGGGTATTAAGGTTTGCGTAAATAATGGTAAAATGTATCTCGTTACTATCGTTCCGCGGTAGCTCAATGGTAGAGCGGGTGGCTGTTAACCACTAGGTTGGAGGTTCGAGTCCTCCCCGCGGAGCCAAGTAATGTAACTAATCCCCCAACTTCTTTCGAAAGTTTCTTACCAAGAATAACCTTATTTTTATAAATAGGGTAGTAAATGATAGCGACAGTAAAAGCGGTACTGTCACGAATTTAAGAGCTTAGCTCTTAAATCGGCTGGAAACGAGCTTGGTTTCTGTTCCTGGGACAATAAGTTTCACAATCAACGAAATTGGAACATTAGATCAAATTGATAGTGTTCATTCAGCTGGTGAAGGGAAAACCTATTATTTCATCAAGTATGAATTTAAAGGAAGCATGGATAATCCAAGCGGTTCTAAAATACATCCACATTCATTGGATGAAACTGGTTGGGATCCAGCCCCTCAATTCGTTGTTGTGCTAGATGACGCGACAAAATACCAAAGCGTGGCAAATAGTCATCTTCTCGCCCAAAAGTATGATTATGAAACTTCAAGTTTTAGAGTTAATTTCCAAACAAACGAATGGACGAATTATGTTTCTGTTTGGCGTTTAGATAAGGGGTTACAGCCAACGTTTGCACTAAAATACATTGACCCAAATGGGAACACAAAGTTTATTAAGGTCAAAAGTTAGAATTTAATAGCTAAGCTCTTAAATTCGATTAACTTTTGTTTACCATACGAATATTGATGGATGCCTACAATATAATATTAGTTTATGAGTGATGTACTCTTGGATAGGATGCGTTTTAATGGGAAGATCGCACAAGTATTTGCTAAAATGTAGACACAGATGCTGGATAGGATATTTATAGCTGTTACGGCAAGTAAAAAAGTGTTTGTGCTGTTCGTCATAATATTATCTGTAATATTAATTGGTGGTACCACTGTAATTTGGGCTATTCTTAGCGATGAACCAAACGATGCCAGTGAGGGAGTAGTTTCTGCAACTCCTGTTCCGACTATAACAATATTGGTCACAGGTATTATTCCGACCAATGCTGAGATCCCTGATAGCCAAGAAGAAGACAGCAATAACATAGTGGAAGCTCTTACGGTCTATCCAACTCCAACACCCACTCAGGCACAGGTTCAAATGCCAACGAGGACGCCTATACCAACGGAGATACCTACTAACACTCCTCAGCCACCAAGCCCTACTCTAAGACCAGAAATGGTAAATTTACCAAAAATAGAATTGATAAAAGACAATTTAGGAAATACATTTACACCAATATGTACTCTAGAAGATTCTGAGGATTATCGAGTTACTTGCGCAATAAAAGATAACTTTCGCCCTTTAGTGTATGAAAGTGAACTCACGAAGCAGGAGGTGGGAGTAACTGTAATTGCATCTGATCCAAATGGTAGGCCTTTAAATTATAAGTATGTAAAAAGCGATGATTTTTTTGGTGGCGAGTGGACTAAATCAAATAAACATACATTTGAATTTAACTCACACATGGGGGGAATATATAAATTTCTTGTTTGTATAAAAAATGACGATGATTATTTGAATCAATGGGGAACAGATTATTGGGTGGAAATTAGTTATGAGTATATCCGTGCAGTGACGCCGACCCCGAATGAGTTCATATATTAATAAATTGCAGATATAGCCTTGGCAAATATTACTAGCACTATAGTTAGGTTGTGAAAGCATTCTATAAATAAGAAGTCCATTGAAGTCCTTGGGACTTCCTGTAAGCCACCTCTATAGTTTGTTAGTTGTTATAGTATACAAATATGCATGAGAAACAAGTGAATACTGATAAGATCTGGCACTCGCCACTGAATATAAATTTCCACTTAATGGAACTTGAAAAACAGGTTGGGTGGGAAAGTATTGTTAATGATAGGAGATATCAAGTAGTAAGGGAGGCTAAAATAGGAATGATTCTCGCATTGTCTCTCTATGATATGCAAGGCATTCCTGCTTTCGTTCAATTAGTAAAGGATGATCCGCCAGATGTACGTATTGCTCAGTTTCCATTAGAAGATCCAGGGACTATAAATGTAATTAACGTCGAAATAACTACTTACTCGGGGAAAAATCAAGAAACACTATTAGAACAGCTAAAACGCACCAAAGTGCCAGAGAATTATCATAAATATGGTGATGAGTACATACTAGTTATAGAGATACAAACAGAACAGGTCATTGATTACGATGAGGTAAGTGAGTATTTATTGCAGAATAAGGTTCCATTTCCAGTATGGGCGTTGAAACCAATACAACATACTCCCAGTACAATCGGCGAAGTAATAACACTTACTCCTAAGTTGAAAAAGTATCTGGTAGACTTTGGAAAACTAGGATATTCTCAGAAAGAGAAGAAAATTCCTCCTACCATAAAAACTCAGAGGGCAGGGAGAGTTGATAAAGCGGGAATGGTCCCTTCGGAAAGTAAGTATCTACATCCGCCATGGTATGGAATGATTACGTAGATAGCCCATGTGGGGATGGAGTATTCAGAATTACGTTTCGAACTTCATTCACAATGCGGAGCTAAGTAATATAACTAATCCCCCAACTTCTTTCGAAAGTTTCTTACCAAGAGTAACCTTGTCTTTAATAAATAGGGTAGTAAATGATAGCGACAGTAAAAGCGGTACTGTCACGAATTTAAGAGCTTAGCTCTTAAATCGGTTGTTGGATAGGGATAAGATTAACGGGTAATCTCTTTGATTAGTTTTTATGCTGTGAGAATGCCAGCTACTACGAAGACTGCACCAATTACGGTTAATATTATTGTAATTAACCACAACTGAATAAACGATTTTATCTTTGCCTTTTCTGGTTTTGATGGATCATAAACGACTTCTAACTTTTGTCCAACTTTGTATTTATTCTTACTGCTAACTCCAACACTTGCTTGAAACTGCACATCTTGCCCGTCTTTGGTTTGAAATTTTAGTACTGGGTAGTAATTTGTAGTAGTACTTGAATATCCGTCCTCGTCGTAATCTTGGCTTTGTTTTTCAACGACATCGATAATTTCTGCCATTGTGGTTATACCTACTTTAAGTAGTTTTTTAGTTCTGGAGTAAGTGAAGAATGCAATTACTAGAAGTAGTAGTCCAAGTCCAATAATTGCTAACTGCATAACTTAAATACTATATTACTTTTTAATAGCGCGGTCAAATAGTTCTAAGGAGCCGTTTATTGTTTTTCTTTTAATATCCAAACTCCATTATGGCGGGGGTCTGGTTTGCCATATAGGGGCGTCACAAGTTCATAATTGTCAAGCATGTAATTAACGAACTGTTTGGGTGAACCTGGATACATTGTATTTAGTGTGTCTAAGTAAATAATGCAATCCACATGTTTTTCTTTTAGTTCTTCAACAATCTCGTTTTGTACTGTTTCGTTGTAGTGCTCTGGTCCCATGAAGTTATAGCTAATTGGGTTTTTTATATTAAACACGAAGTAAAACTCCGGAGCCCAGGGAGCGATAACGCATGTTCTGTTCTTGATGTATTCATTATCTTTTAGTACATTAATTATTTGCTGATGCCGTCCCGATAATGGCAATGTAGTATTAGCGATCTTGCCAAGTCGGTAATGGCGTTCTTGTATAAGACCGAGTTTGTACATTTCTATCATCGGGATTAGCGTAAAAAAGACTATAGCAGTCCAAATACTTAGTGATCGTAGTAGCTGTTTGTTTTTTTCTTGTATGAACTGCAAGAAGAGCGGTATCAGAAAAACATATGTCCACAAAATATGCCCTGTACTTGGTGCAAGCAAACCAAATAATATGTAACCAAAACTTACGATTAAGGGAAGGACTTCAATGGGATCGGTTGTAGCTGTTTTACGTTTGTTCCATAAGAGAAAAGGGTATATTAGTAGAGTTGGAATAAGTGTCATGCTTACGGATATTGCCTGCTGAGAGCCTAAGTATTTTGTAAATGTAAATATTAAAGTCTCGTTTACAAAAGCTACACCTTGATTAGTTGCAAACATAAAAAGCGTTAAAAGTAGCAATGGCAATGATGCTCCAAGTGTAAGCAAGCCCCATTTTTGCACCCGCTTGTTAATACTCCACTTAAATTGTGTGAGTAGTAGTGTTAGTGAAAGCCAAAGAATCCCTCCTTGCCAAAGGATTGTTGTTATAACAAATCCTGTAGCTATTCCTAGTAATAGCCAGGTTTTATTTTCTTTTAGTGTGTCATCTTTTAGCCGAAGTACAACATTAACAAGGGTTGTTGAAAACAAAAGCCCTAGCCAGTTGTGTCCGTATCCATAAAATCCACAGGATAGTAAGTAAAGAAAGACGGCAATAAGTGAAAGGTCAAGTGATTTAGTTAAGCGCTTTGTTAAGTAGAAAACGTTGATACATACACCAGCAAAGATGAGTGTGGCAGCGATAAACAAATTTAGCAGTGATGCTCCAAATATTTTAAATATTAAGGTTAATAGCCACGTAGTAGTTGGCATCCAAAATGAGTGAAAATCAACATACAATCTATCGCCATGTAGGATTCTGTACGCTTCGTTAAGTGAAATTCCATTGTCAATTCCCCATTCGAATGTAAGTAATGCTTGAAGGAAAAGTAAGATTATTGCAAAGATTATGAAAGTCCTAAATATTAGAAACGCATATCGCTTTAGCACTAGTTAATTATACATAGCGAAATAGCGGTTGGTCTGTTGGCACCAAGGTGTTAGAGTATAAATATTATGGGAGCTATGATGCTAAGAAGATTAAGGGAACATATGCGCTCTTCAGAAAAATCTGTTAAGTATGCTGACGCTACTGGTTGTGAAACGCTCCGATCACTTAAAGGTGAAAGTGGTACGGAAAAGCTGCAAGAGCTGAATGATCTTTTAAATAGAAAGATCGCTGAGCTGGAAGAGTTGCAACATACTGAGCCAACGATCGATAGGTTAAGGTTAGAGCAATTAATTGATAATCTTAGCGAGCACGAGCGCCGCTTACTGTGGAAGCAGATTGCCGATGAGGTTAATGAGGATACCGAATTATTTCAGGCGTACAAAGAACTAGGTCTTTGGGACGACATACGAGATTTAACATATTACTCAGATGGTAATCGAGGTTCTAAACTGCCTGTTGTGTGGAATGAAGTTAGCCTTGATGGTGAAAACGTGGGTTGGTACGACACTTCAGACAGAAAGGTGCATATGATAGGTGCTCCACCAACTACAAAGGATTTGTTGCTTTCGATGTGTGTTGAGGGAGATTTGCCGCAAAAACTAAAAGATTTGCGTGAGTTAATGTTGCTAGAAGAAGAGCGCGAATTATCAGAATATATGGGATATATAAAATTGGCATTGGAGTTGGCAAAGAGATTTTATATATCTAGGGGGAGTTTGGAAATGTATGCCACGCTATCGGTGCTAAAGGATTTAGTTGAGAAAGTTCCACAAGTTGCCAAAGTACTAGAGTTTGGTCAAGCAGGTGCTTACGATATGGTTGCTGACGCGCACTACCAAGCGATGGACGGTAAGTTGCCAGATAAAACTGAAATCTCTATGGATGCATATGCGAGAGTTTTGTGGCTGATGGCTGCCTTACGTGTTTTGTATGGCAGTGATAAAAAGTTACAAAGCGAATATGATATGGGCAGTATTTTAAGGTATGACAAAGAGAGTGGGACATTTCCAGAATTAGAGGAAAAAATTAAAAAAATAAGAGAGGAACTTGGCTTCGACGAGCAACAATTTCATGAAGTGGTTGAACTTCTTGTGGCAATTGACCAGATCGAAAAGAAAGAGCAGCGTTTCCCAGCGAAGAAGAAAGCGTTAGAAGTGATGAGGAGCGCGATAGGGGAGTTACCCCGGAAAACTTAACCAAAAGAGTCGTAAAAAGTTTGTGATTGTTATTTCGGAGATATGGCGCTTAGTTTGGTAGTTACCTCATCAACAATCTTTTGCTGCTCATTGGGTAAGTTGTCCCAATCATTAAAAAAGTGGGAAACTATCTCACTATTAATTGTTGTGTGGTCAAAACTTTCAAAGTCGATAATCAACTTGTCAGAGT
The DNA here is from genome assembly GCA_027002475.1 of bacterium. GTDB lineage: Bacteria > Patescibacteriota > 4484-211 > 4484-211 > JALWZS01. The sequence goes on from JALWZS010000048.1 coordinate 18,134, forward strand.
TAGAATCATCTGGGAACAATTTCATGCAGTTGTTGTCACATGGGCGAGAAAACTGTTCCAAAAAACTAATTAGGTCTGGGGCGTTAGCTGCAATGATTTTTGTGCTAGTATTTGCGTAGATTGTTTCACCATTACTAAGTCTCATAGCTTTGATGGCACGTAGTATTACTGGAGTATTGCCTATAATTCTAGGACCGGTATCTCCTGGTTCTAAATATATAAAATATTTTATATCAGGCGCTTGATGTGCAAGGACTCCAACTTCGCCCAAAAAAGGTGCGCCACCGTGACCGGGTTCTTTAGAGTCGTCATTGTAAATGTTTATGTCGAGGTCTTGTAACGTCGCGTATCCGTTTGCTGCAAATCCTTTAATTAACCCATGTGCCGGAACTGTAATTCCTAGTTTTTCATAATCTATGGTTACTGGTAGTTTGGTCGGGTCTATGTATGGTCCTGGATGTGCATCGTTAAGTTCATTTATCTGAGAACCTTCTAGCTCTTGCATCATCTCTGCAAAACTTTTACTTAATGTCGGAATTGGTTCTGGCGTTTCTAGTGGAGTAGTTGGTGATGGTGCTAGGGTTGGTGTCGCTTTTGCTGCTATTGGTGTGGGCTCTGGTGTGTTTACAAAAAATCTAACGTAAAAACCTGCTGCTACGATGCCGATTGTTGCGATAAGAACAACAATCTCAATCACTCCAAAACCTTTTCTATGTTGGGGCATACTTTAAATATAGCAAACAAAAAACAAATCTACTAGGTTCTTATTTGCTACAATTCATACATGACGATTTTGATTCTGCACGGGATTGATGGACATGCAGGTATTCACTGGCAGCAGTGGTTGAATGAGCAACTAAGCATGCATGGACACAAAGTTATTATGCCAAATCTACCAGATGCTAATCGACCAAGCAGACGAGTTTGGTTGGACACGATTAAAGAAGCAATAAAAGATGTGGATTTGTCGAGGCTAATCATTGTGGCGCATTCACTTGGCGTGCCTTCTGCGTTAGACTTTATTGAAAGTTTAAGTGGGAAAATTGCAGGGCTTATATCTGTATCTGGCTTTGCTGATGATTATGGTGCTAAGCTTAATAGCTATTTCATGGCGGAAAAAGAGATTGACTTTGGCAAGGTAAATGAAAGTCTACAACATGCATCAGTTATCTATGGCGATAACGATCCATATGTTCCGCAAAGTTCACTAAAGTTATTAGCTGACAATTTAGGGGTGAAACCGATTGTTATTAAAGAGGGTGGCCACTTAAATACTGATGCTGGATACACTTCTTTCCCATTATTGCTTGACGTTATACAAGAAATGATAAATGTCTAACTAACGCATGAATATATGAAGGCAAAAGATCCTAAAGATAAGCATAAAAGAATTGCGGTTGGAGTTGTTATAAATTCAGAAGGGAAGGTTCTAATTGCAAGACGGATTGATAAAGAAAAAGGAAGCGATGGCTCTACTTTGTGTTGGGTTTTCCCCGGTGGTGTCATTGAAAACGGTGAGACTAAATTTGATGCAGTTAAGCGCGAGGTATTTGAGGAAACTGGTTATAAAGTTAATCCGTTAAAAGAGATATCAAGCCGTAAGCATCCACAAATTGACGTATTTATTCACTACATCCTAGCTGAGCTTAGCGGGGATTCTAAAGTGAAAGATCAAATAATAGATAGGCGCGAGATTGGTGGAAGCCTATGGATAAGACCAGAAGAACTAGAGGGTTACTTTACGACAAAGCTCGATCCAGGAGTTAAAAAGTACTTTGGGTTTAAGTAACTGCTGTACTGCGCATCACAAAAGATTGCTGAAAAGCTGGGTTTTGAAGAAGTACATAGGAATGTTTTTGTTATTAAAAAGTGCAATACTTCGCATTCTAATTAGAATAATATATACTGTTGGTGATGGCACAAGATAATGTTAATGCCCCGAGTAAAAAGATTGTCATTGTAGGTGGTGTTGCAGGTGGAATGTCTGCTGCAGCGCGACTCCGTCGACTTGATGAAAATCTTGATATCACTGTTTATGAAAAAGGCGGTTATGTGTCGTTTGCTAACTGTGGTCTTCCTTACTATATCGGCGGTGAGATAAAAGAGCGTGAAAGACTTTTTGTAAAAACTCCTGAGGCAATTTATGACCGTTATCGAATTAATGTTAAAGTAAAACACGAAGTTCTTTCCATTAACCCAGACGAAAAAACTGTTAGAGTTAAAGCTCTTGAAACAGGTGAAGAAATTACAGACTCTTACGATAAACTAATTCTTTCTCCTGGAGCTAATCCAATAAAACCACCACTTCCAGGAATTGATAACCCAAAGATTTTTACATTAAGGAATGTGGAGGATACTGATCACATTCATAAGTTTATAGAAGACAATAAACCAAGAAGCGCAGTAATCGTTGGTGGTGGATTTATTGGTATCGAGATGGCTGAAAACTTAATGCGACGGGGAATAAAAGTAACTATTGTCGAAATGGCTAAGCAAATTCTTTTACCAATTGACTACGAACTGGCATCAAAGGTTCACAAACACTTAGTTGAAAAGGGTGTAACTATTCATACCAATAATAGCGTTGACGCGTTTGAGGACTTAGATAATAGAGTTAAATCTAAACTACACGATGGGCATGAGGTAGAAAGTGATTTTGTTATTCTTTCTATTGGTGTTCGGCCAAACTCGAAACTGGCAAAAGATGCAGGACTTGAGCTTGGAGTTAAAGGCACAATCAAGGTTAACGAGTACTTACAAACGAGCAATCCAGACGTTTATGCAATTGGCGATGTTATTGAGGTCACGCATTTAACTACTGGTAAACCTGCCAATATCGCACTAGCTGGACCCGCCGCCAAGCAAGGTAGAATTGCTGCAAATAATATAGTACGTGGGAATAAAGAGGTTTATACAGGGACTGCCGGTACAGCAATAATTGAGGCTTTTGATTTGCAAATTGCTTCAACTGGAGCACCAAGCGGTTTGCTTGATAAAGAGGGAATAAAATATACTGCGGTTACAGTGCATTCTCACGATCATGTGGGCTATTATCCTAACGCTAGACCAATTACACTTAAAGTCATCTTTGATGAGGAAACAGGAAAGATTTACGGTGCACAGGGAGTAGGATATTCAGGGATTGATAAGCAAATAGATGTATTATCTCTTGCAATACAAAAAGCTGTGGTTGCTTGGGATCTAAAAGAGTTTGAACATGCCTATGCCCCGCAATTTTCTTCTGCCAAAGCGCCAATTAATATGATTGG
>JALWZS010000048.1:21412-31825 GCA_027002475.1 bacterium
TATCAAGTCAGGTCTTATAAAAACCATTTCTTGGGATAAGGTTCAAAATCTTGATAAGAATGAATATTTTATTTTAGATGTTCGCACTCCTGAAGAATTTGCCACTCATAAAATTGAAGGCTCTGTAAATATACCGCTTGATGAGTTAAGGGATAGAGTAAACGAAGTACCAAAGGATAAAAAAATAGTTGTTTATTGTAGGGTTGGACTTCGCGGTTATGTAGGGACAAGAATAATGCGCCAAAACGGGTTTGATGCTTATAACCTTGATGGTGGTTTGATGACATATCTTGATGCAATGGAGGGGATTCACTACAAGGATATTTTTGACGAAAGTTATGATGAAGGTATGCAAAAAGTGTATTCTGCCACGGAAAAAGGAGTAGGTGATACAGTTGAAACTATAGAAATCGATGCCTGTGGTATGTCGTGTCCTGGTCCGATAATGAAGCTAAAAGAAAAAATGGACACGCTTCCTGCGGGGACGGTGGTATTGGCAACAGCTACAGATCCAGGATTTAAAAACGATGTTGAGGCTTGGGCAAAGGCTACTGGGAACACGCTACTTTCTGTTGAAGAAGACAAGGGGACAATTAAGGCAAAGATTAAAAAAGAGACTCACGGACAAACAACGTCAAGAGTGGTCGGTGGAAACGATAAAACAATAATTGTTTTTGACAACGATTTAGATAAAGTGATTGCAAGTTTCATTATTGCCAACGGTGCGCTGGCAATGGGGCGCAAGGTTACAATGTTTTTCACATTCTGGGGGCTATCTGTTTTACTAAAAGAAAAGCCTCCTAAAGGATTAAAGAAAGATGTTGTTGAAAAAGCCTTTGGTGTGATGTTGCCACGTGGCTCTAAAGAGTTAAAGTTGTCGCAGATGAATATGGGAGGAATGGGAGCGAAGATGATACGGGGCCTCATGAAAAAGAAGAATGTTGGTTCTCTTGAGGACTTGATTAAGAATGCAATAGATAATGGTGTGCGAATAATTGCATGTCAGACGTCCATGGAGTTGATGGGCGTTAAAAAAGAAGAGCTTATTGATGGTGTTGAAATTGGTGGTGTAGCTCAATATCTTGAAGCCTCCGAACACGCAAGCGGGAATTTGTTTATTTAGTTCACGATCATTTCGTTTTATAAGTGAGTAGGCGTTTGTGCTACACTAAGGATGTAATTTAGTGGCAGAATGTTAGTTTATATTTTAGTCCAGTTTTTGGCTTTTCTAATAATAGGGGTTTTACTTGAGTGGGCTAGTTTAAGGCTTAAACCTAGGCAAACTATTTTGCTTTTAACTGTTATAAACTTGGTGCCAATATTTTTGGCTATTTTTCTCGGGGTAAATATAGTGTACGTCACAATCGCATACGTTATGAACATATTTGCGATGGGTATCTTAAACTATTTAAAAATACCCTTGGCGAAAAAGCCCTCATTCAATCGAGATGGCAAAAAGATTAACTCAATCCTGGATGCATTTGTAGGGCTTTTGCTTTTTACTTTTTACTTTCCATATTTCATATTCGTTTTTGGGATCGTACTAATTGCTCCGATAATTGAAGAGTTTAATGTGCCTGGCGCGCTTATCGCTGGAATATTCTTCCTAATGTTGTTAGAAAACGTATTTGTGTTTGTTGTAATGCTTGTAAAAAATAAAGACGCACTAAATGTAACTAAAAAAGCTCAATCTTTAAGCTTTGTTCCTAGATTTGCAGAAATGTTACTTATCCCTCTTATTCCAATCGTCCTTGTGGGTGATACCGATAATATTGCTTTAGTTGTAACTGCAATCGCTTATGGACTGGTTATTGAGAGGCTTATTGTTGATATCTTGATTTACTCATACAGATATACGGAATTTCATGAAGTTGCCGAGAATTTAAAAACAAGAATGGTTTCTTTACTTAAAAAATACGGTGTTATAGTTGACCGTAGATGACTAGATACAGATTTCTTACACTACTTGCGCGATTGTGTTTTGCATTTTTAAGATATTGGATTTAAGCACCTACGCTTTTACACTCGTTTACTTCGGCTGTGTTTGCGAAGACTTGCATACTCTTTAGAATCGTTTAGCCAGGGGATTAATTGCTCAAGTTCTTGTTGAGTAGCAGTTTTTACAAATTTGATATGGGAGGTGATCGTATCTTCTAGGCTCTCGTTGGGCTTTAATACTAAGTCATTTGCAACTTCCTTTATTTTTGCATAAAACCTAAGCTGGAGATATGTTGTTGCTACTTGGTTGTCTTGTCCTAGTTCTTTTACGTAGTTGTAACCAAACATCTTTATGTGGTCTCGGTAGTCGGACAAACTGATGTTGGTTTCTTCGTAGACTTCTCTTATTAACGTGTCTATGAAACTCTCACCTTTTCTCGGATGCCCACCAGGTAATTGCCATTTCAGATTATCTTTTGAAACGATTACATACATATTATCGTTCGTTTCTAACCAGCAATACACTTGGCGTACATCTTTATCTGTATGCTCTTTTTTAATGGTGTTTGCTTCGAACCAATCGATACCGTACTTCACCAGCTTATTATATGTTACAGAGTGGTTATGGTGCCGGTTACTGTTTGGCTTAGCTTAGTTGTCAATTAACGCTGATTTAGCTATACTTTTTATAGATGTTTAGGTTAAATTTATTTAACTGTTCTTGTACCTGTTGTACGTCTATCGCTTGATAGGCCGGCAGGTGTTATTTTCCTACTACTCCGCCTAGAAGAATATCCTCTGTCGGTCTAAAGGAGGTGATTTTATGAAAACAAGATTTATAGAAAAGTTTTATTTTAATAAAGCGGAGTATTTTGTCGAAGACGAGCAGGGAAATAGAGCGAAGCTCGTTATGGATTACTGGGGGAATAGCTACAAGATAGAAGCAGTCTCAGGTTTAGTTAATGAGGAAACTGCCAGTGAACTTAATGAGCTTGCTAAAGACTTACTATCTCGCAAACACGGCAAAAATTTTGCTGAGAAAAAGTAATCACTTTTCTTAGTAGGTTGCTTTAGAGCGAGCGGTTTCCTTAAATGTAGTGGTATAATCGCTACTATTGTCTTCTTTTTTCTTTCGCACTTTTTCAACAGGAGGTGAAAAGTGTACCTTTTCAAAAACGAGCCGCTTTGGCGGCTTCTTGTCTCTCTCGGCCCAAAGGGGGCCGGGATTATTGTTTTTATTTTCGTCGCAGGTGTCATGTTGTTGTTCGACGCCTACGACGTCATCTGGGGGCGCGGTTTTAACCGCCCGCCGGGATACTTGTCCTGGTGGGTGATTCCAGTCTTTGACTGGATCGGATTGCCGCTTTTTGCTTGGGCGGTAGTTCGATTTGTTAAGTTAACTAACCCGCGCCACGATAGTCTCGCCATTGCTCCTTTCTGGACTTTTGTAGAAGTCCTCATTGCGGTTATCGTGACGTTTGTTTTCATCAAAACCGCAGTGGGGGCAGATTGGACAAAGTCCGAAGGGGCAGGTTTTGCGTCGCTGAACTTCTTTGGCTGGTATCACACAGCCATTTTTGCTTTGGCGGCGTGGCTGCTATTTGCGTTCCTGCTTCGTGGGGGAATTTATCTTCACGAGGTGGGAGGAGCAGAAGCTGCAAAGTCGTTTTGGCAGGCGGTTTTTATTTTCCTCTTGTCATTCGGGGGAGTCCAGATTTTGGATGTCCCAATCCGATTGGGATACCGCTTGTCGCCAAACGATCTGCTCGGATTCTTGTTGGGAGGGCTCGTCAACTTTTAACAACCGAATAAATGGGCTGAGGGGTTCTCTCTCAGCCCTAGGGGTTTTAGAATGTTAACATAAAGTAAGATGTATAAGGTTGAGCCCGCGACAGTTGATGATATCCCTGGAATTATTGCATGCAAAAAGGATGGTTGGCTTAGTTATGTAAACGATGAATATGGTATTACACCTGCGCTTATTGAGGAAAAGTTTAAAAATATTGAAGGCATAAGTAAGCGTTTACAGCAATTGATTGAAGAAAAAAGAAGTTTTATTGTTAGAGAAAATAATCTTGTGCTTGGAGTGAACAACCCAGAGGTGGAAGATAGCGGTAGACTTCGAGTTGGTGCTTTGTATGTGCGTGATGGATATAGAGGTAAAGGTATTGGCTCTTTGTTGTTAAATAACTCAATTAAATATCACAAAAATAAAAGCCCCAATAAGCCGATTTTCTTATTTGTAGTTGAATATAACAAGGGGGCAATACGGTTTTATGAAAGACACGGTTTTGTTAGAACAGGAGTAAAAAAGTCAGACCCAATAATAAAAGGCTCAAACATTTTAATTCCAGAAATCGAGATGCGCCTAGATGTTTAGCTTTAATGCGTGCTATGATTAAAGTTACTTATGAAATCTATTAAATTTTTAGGGGCTGCTGGTGAGGTTACTGGTTCATCATTTTTAGTAACAACAGATAATGATGATACTTTTTTAGTCGATCTTGGAATGTTTCAAGGTTCTCCAGAACACGAGCATCTTAACTTTGAACCTCTTGATTTTGATACTTCTAGATTAAAGGCGCTTTTTTTGACACATGCCCACATCGATCACTGTGGAAGACTTCCACTTTTAGCACACACAAATTTTAAGGGACCAATTTATGCTACCGCTCCAACACGTGACATTACAGAGATTTCGCTTTATGACTCCGCAAAAATTGCTCAAATCGAACACCCTGGAATAGATACGTACACAAAGGATGATGTTGCTAAAGTTCTTGATATGTTTGAAATTGTTAAATACGACACTCCGTTTCAGGTTGGAGATCTTACCGTTACTTATCGTGATGCAGGTCATATTTTAGGCTCTGCTTCAATCGAGGTAGAAGAAAACGGAAAGACAATTGTTTTTAGTGGAGATCTTGGCAATACGCCGCAAGCTTTAATTAAGCCAACTGAGTATATTGATGATGGAAGATATGTTCTTATTGAATCTACTTACGGTGATAGTGTCCATCCAAAAGAAGATGTTTTTGAAATCTTACAAGAAGAGATTAACGCGATAGAGCAAACGGATGGGGTATTATTAATCCCTGCATTTTCTGTTGAGCGCGCGCAGGAACTGCTGCATATAATAGGTCACCTTAAAAAAGACGGTAAGGTTTATAAAGAAACTCCAGTTTACCTTGATAGCCCGATGGCAATTAAGATAACAAGTATTTTCAAGAAATATCCACGTATGTATAACGCTGAATTTGCTTCGCACGAGCATCCATTTGAGTTTGAAGGAATGCACTTTACTCGAAGTGCAAATGAAAGCAAGGCGATCCATAATTCAAGCACTGCAAAGGTAATAATTGCAGGTAGTGGAATGATGAATGGCGGGCGGATTTTGCATCATCTACACCGCTACTTAGACAAACCCTCAACTAGAATTTTAATTGTTGGATATCAAGCTGAAGGAACTTTGGGCCGACAAATTGAAGATGGTGCTAAGTACGTTGAAGTGAAAGGGGACACAATACCTGTTCGAGCAAATATTAGAAGAATTCATTCAATGAGCTCGCACGCTGATCAGCCCCGTCTTCTTAAATGGCTTGGCGAGATAGAAGGAGCGCAAAGAGTATTTATCGTTCATGGCGAGGATGATGCAAGAACCGCTCTTCGCGAAAAGATCATGACTGATTTGCAAATTAACGATGTCGAACTCCCAATGAAGGATGATATAGCTAAGTTCTAAAGTTAAACCTTAGAACTTGGCGCCGTATCAACTTAGTTAAACGCTAATCTCTTAATCTATCCACGGCATACAGTTTTGAATAGTAAAAGATTACTACAGTACTCCAGTGTACGGGAGTGTTTATAACGGATCGAGGTGTCTTCAACAAGCTTTAAGATAGAATTTTTTAACTTGGTGGTACATCAGTTTAGTTAAGTGCTTAGCTCTTAACCAGCTTGTCCTGCGAGTTGTCCGCAGGCAGCATTAACATCATCGCCCATTGTTACCCTAATTGTGTTGCTTATACCTGCATCCGTTAATATCTTAGAAAACTTGTGGATATTATTTTTGCTTGAACGTTTGTAATCTACTCCAAATATCGGATTGTAGGGGATTAAATTTACGTGAGCTAGTCGGTTTTTAAGGAGTTTTGCTAGTTGTTTGGCGTGTTTTTCTTGGTCGTTTATATGATCTATCAAAATATACTCGTATGTAATAATTTTGTTGTTTTGCTTTTCGTAGTCTTTAAGCACTGTAAAAAGCTGTTCTAAATCAAAAGCTTTTGCAACAGGCATCATAGTTTCTCGAAGCTCTTGGTTAGGTGCATGTAAACTTATAGCAAGTTTTCCCTTAAAGCCAGTCTTTAAAAGTGTTTTTAGCTGCGGTGCGTATCCTGATGTTGAAACTGTAATTCTTCTTGAACTCATTGCCAATTTTTCTGGACTTGTAAAAGTATCAATAGCACCTAGGACCTCTTTTAGATTTAGCATTGGTTCGCCCATACCCATAAATACAATATTTGTTACTGTTTGATTTTCCTTTACGAGTTGCCTTTTAAAGTACATTACTTGATCTACAATTTCACGGGCACTTAGGTTTCCATGAAAGCCTAATTTCCCGGTGGCGCAAAAACTGCAACCGACAGGACAGCCAACCATGCAGCTAACGCAAATGCTATTCCTCCCGTCTTTATAACGCATCAATACGGTTTCGATGTATTGCCCGTTAGTTTTTCGCTTGAATAAGACTTTTGTTGTGTTGTCTTTTTGCGAGTGGACCTGTTTTTCTGGAATTAATGAATTAAACTCAAGCTCTTTTTTAAGTTGTTCACGCAAGTCCTTTGGCCATGTGGTTAATTCATCAAAGCTATGTATGGCTTGTTTATAAAACTGTTCGTTGAATTGGTTCAGCCTATATTTAGGGAGATTGTGTTTTTCGATAAAGCTTTCAATCACGTACTGATTATAGCGCTGGGGTTCTATTGCTGTTCGTTTTGTACTAGGGGCTTGACAGGGGGGGCGTCTCATAGTATATAAATGCAAACATGATAGGGGCAGCAAATAAATACATTGTGGTTTCTGCAATATCTGTGGCAACGCTTATAGCGTCGGGTGGTATTGTTGCTGCTAGAAATACCGATTTTCAAAAATCCTACTTCGGTCGTGTTTCTGACCGTATAGAGCAAAAAAACACTAATCGTACCGGTTATTTTAGGCAGGTCTCTGATAGAATGGACCGCACTCAACTAGACCAATACACCGATCAAATTGATGATTTAAAGCAACAAATTGAAGAGCTAAAAGCCGAAGCCGAGGACCTCCAAGCCGATATCCAAAGAGATTTAGACCAATATCTTCCAATCTTAGATGATATAAAAGCTCAAGCCGAGGAATACAAAGCTAGAATAGATGCAGCCATTGCAGCAGGTGACTATGAGCAACTAAAGCAAATTCGTGATGAGATTAAGGCTAAAAAGGAAGAATATGCACCATTAATTGCTGAGATTAAACAGAAAATCGCCGAATACAAGGCTAGGATTGAAGAATTGAAGCAAAAAGCACAAGAGATAAAAGATGAGGCTGATCAAATTAAAGGAGATATTAAACCCGGCACAAATCCTGGAGATGGAGACATTGTTCCTGTAATCCCAACTCCTCCAATTGATCCTATTGCCTGGGATCAAACTGAGTATCCAACTCCAAATACTGATTGGAGTAAAACATTTGACAATTATCCAGACGAAGGGGTATTTAAAACTACTACTCGAGTATTCCATTTTGAGTAATCAGCTTCCCTCGTAAGTTTTTGCTTGACTGCTTTTGATTTTAACTTTATTATTAAACTGTTCTTATGGAACAGCTAGAGCGATCCTCAACTGAGTTAGATTCTAATACGTCTGATAGCACGGTTTCTTCTGAGGAAAAAGACGTACAAAGGAAAATACCACTCTTACCCATAATTATTATTTTCGTGTTACTTCTTGCTAGTATTGGTGGATATTTCGTCTTCTCTAAATCTGGCGATAAGCCTGGAACAAAAGGTAGTCCTTCTGTAAAAGAAGTTAGCATTAAAGACGTAAAGGGATTTGATGTCACTAAGGATATCGCTTATTCCCCAACTGAGTTTATGTACGGTGACATTGATACTGCCAACGATTTTTGGGTTTATGGCTACTACAAAAGTTCTGTATTTGGTGGGCAATTAGTAGAAACTCCTGATTCTGACGACTACGCACTTTTTAACGTAGAGAATGCTCAAGGCATTGATGGAATTAAGGATGGAGATTTTGTTATTGTGCGGGCACGATTTGGAAATGAAGATGGGGCGCCAGCAGCGGATTACATTGCTAAAATTCCTACTGAGTACATAGATACCTTTAATTTATACAAGTACCCGTATGCAGATATAACAATTTTAGATGCGCCCAAACAGGTTACTCATGGTTGTGAATTCCTTAAGATGAAGGTTCGCATTAAAAACACTGGCAAAATACCAATTAGAAAGTCGGATTTTTATACTTTTTCTACTGAGTTGCCCAAATATAAATTCGTTCAAATTTTAGATGGTCAAGAAAATGCAGGCTATGACTATGGTGTTGAAGTTAAAGATATTTATCACTGGGGGTATTTAAATTTTGAGGATATTCAGCCAGGCGAAACAAAGGAGTTTATGTACGGATTGGGTGGCGGTTTGTCGCCTAAATGTGCCGAGGATGATGAGTACTGTGGTGGACGAGGTGGAACTCCAAATACATTTTGCAGTCCGGATTTTTCGTTTCCGGGTGGAGAACGTGAAGTTAAATTAGCAATAGGTTACCTTAAGCCAGGCAGTTATACTGAGAATATACTTACATCTGTATCTAACCCAGTTAAGGTAAATGTAGTTAGCTGTGAGTGCAACCTTGATGCAGATAATTAGGTCTGCTTGTTGCTTAGCATCTTGATCGATTTATCCCGAAAGAACTTAATATGATCTTACTACAGTACTCCAGTGTACGGGAGTGTTTGTTACGAATTGGTTGTATCTTCGGTAGATTCTAAGGTCGGACATTAGAACTGGGCTTTGTAGCGGTTTCGTTAAGAGGTAAGCTCTTAACTGATAAAGTAGGTGCTATACTTTCTTAATGGCAGATAAGTCTTTAGGAGCCAAAAACGAGGTTTATCAAATATCACTTGATACGCCGATAACTGAAATTATCGAAAAGAGCACTCACGCCGTTGAATATTTAGCTGAATATGGACTGCACTGTTTTATGTGCCCGCTTAATGTTTTTGATACAGTCGAAATGGGTGCAAAAATTCATGGTATGAGCGATGAGGAGATAAAAGATATGATTGAGGACGTTAATGAGAGGTTGAGGAAGTTGGTTAGTTGACTGATTGATATTTTGTTTAGGAATCTTAATAGATCGCCGCGCCTTCGGCTCGCGATGACGTGAACACTTTACATGTCTATGTCGAGTGGAATAGTGTATTGTAGATGTTGGCTTGCAACGTGGTTATTAGTTAGTTACACTCATGTAGCGTAAACCATGATGAAGGCTTTAAAGATATCCGATTTACATGTTAAAACCCGAGATGGGAAAAATATTTTAAAAGGCGTGTCTTTGACCGTTAAACCTGGCGAGATTCATGCGATTATGGGACCTAATGGGAGCGGTAAATCCACCTTGGCTCAGTCGGTAATGGGGCATCCATTTTTTAAAGTAACAAAAGGAAAAATTGTGCTTGATTCTAAAGATGTTACTAGGTTGTCTCCAGACAAACGCGCTAAGTTGGGCTTATTTTTAGCATATCAAAATCCGATTGAGGTAGATGGCGTTAACTTTGCTTCGTTCATGCGGCTTGCAACAAAAAATTTACTAAAAGAAAAGTTAACACCAAAAGAATTTAGAAATCGGCTAGAAGATACTGCGAATAAGCTTAAATTTAAAGACGATATCTTTAAACGCAACCTTAACGAAGGTTTCTCTGGTGGAGAAAAAAAACGATCTGAGATTATGCAGCTTGCAATGTTAAAACCGAAGTACGCATTTTTAGATGAACCAGATTCTGGGCTTGATGTTGATGGATTGCGTCATATATCCGAAGTTTTAAATTCTGTGAAAGAGGATATGGGAGTTATTTTAATTACTCATTATCAAAGAATACTAAAGTACATAAATCCTGATTTTGTGCATGTATTGGTGGATGGTAGGATTGTTGAATCTGGCGATAGTTCACTTATGAAGCAAATAGATGAGCAAGGATTTGGGCGGTATGAAAGCAAGTAATCAACAAGCCTATTGTTTGCTCACACGCAAGTGGCTCAAATAAACATAAATCAATGAGCGTTGCTTAGCTCACAAACAACAGTCTTGTTGATTGAAACGTTACGAAAAGATGGCAAATACGAATAAACAAAAACGAGATAAAGGATTTAGGGTGCCAAAAGGCTTAAGTCGCGATATTGTGGCGGCAATATCTGAATATAAA